>JAKDLE010000589.1 GCA_030453005.1 Pseudonocardia sp.
GCCACGTGCCACCGACCGACGCCGCCGGCGGGGGCGACGGCGAGGTGGCACGCGAGCTCGTCCAGGCCGCCGAGCAGGCCAAGGCCGAACGGCGCCGGGTCATCGCGAACAACAAGGACTGGGACTCCGCGGCCACGGTGCGCCGTGACTGGCTGCGCGGCTTCCTGTCCCGCCGCACGGCACCGCGCGACGCCCTGCCCTACATCGCGTCGACACTCGCCCGCGCCGGGCACGACCTGCGCCGGGCGATGGAGTCCGGCCACCCCACGGCGTGCGAGCTGCTGGGCCTGACCGCCACCGGCAGCGTCTACGTCGGGCGGGCGAACCCAATCAAGGCCCTCACTGCGGCCGCGACCCCGGCGGGCGAGGGCCACGCAGCTGATCCTCGCGGTGTTGCTCGGGGCGGCCGAGGACGCCACCGGCCGCCAGAGCTGGCGCAACCCGACCTGGGACAACCGCAGCTACTTCACCGCGCTGCGGGACTGGGGCTACCCGCTGTCCCCGGTCGAACAACTCGTCCTCACCGACGACGACGCCACACCGTCCGAGTCCGCCGACGCCTCCACGCTGGTCGACTCCGTCCGCGCCGATGAGAACGCCTCGCAGGACCCTGCGGACGTCGACGTCGTCACGGAAGACGGCATGACGGCGGCCGGCGAGACGTCCACCACCGACTGATGCACCACCGGGTGGGGCCGCTGCGGCGGCCCCACCCGGTGCTCACCGAGAGGAGGACCGGATGTCCCGGGGCTGCTTCACCCCCTACGACTGGAGCCGCAGCTACCTGCTGCCGCCGACGTGGCCAGCAACATCGAGCGCGCGGCAGCGTCGGCATGCTCGGCGCCCACAACACGGCCCGCGGCCTCCTGGTCGAGTTTGCCGCCATACCGGCGCCCACCCGACCGGCCTGCGCTACGAGGAGACCGTGCTGGGTAGCGGCGTGATCATCGTCGTCGACGTCACCGCGACCGCGCACCTGCCCACCGGCGCACCAGTCACCGTGCACACCCGCATCCGGCACCGCCGCCACGACGACCCGTGCGACGGCGACTAATCGATCCGCGTCGCCGATGTCGCCCGTCCTGACGAGGATCGGAGGCGGCCGCGGTCCGCCGATGCAGGCCTGGATCGTCCACCGGCTGGTGCGCAAAGCGACGTGGGCTGACCGGGCCGCGATCGGTTGGCACATCGGCGCGGGCATCGGCCGTGTGTCGTCGAGATGACCGTGTATCGGCCGGTGGCGACCTGGGGCGCGGCGTGGGCAGGAGACGCCCGAATGTCAGCACACCGCGGACGGGGCGAGCGGCGATGAACCCCGACCCGGTCCGACCGGGTGGGACACGCCTCGCTGCGCTCGGACGCCTGGCGGCGTTCCCACCCGCTCGGACGAGCCCGGAACCCCCGCCGTCCCTGCCGGGACCCCACCCGCGGCGCGCTGAGGCCGGGGCCGCGTCACCCACCATCACCGAGCACCAGGGAGCAACCGTCATGAACAAGATCACCGTCCACGGCAACCTCACCGGCAAGCCCGAACTGCGGCACTCCCGGTCCGGGGTCCCGGTGGCCACGTTCACCATCGCCGCCAACCGGCGCCGCCTCAACCGGCAGACCGGGAACTGGGTGGACCTGCCGGCGGTGTTCCATCGGGTCGTGTGCTTCAACGCCCTGGCCGAGAACGTCGCCGCGAGCCTGGACAAGGGCACCCCGGTCGCGGTCACCGGCGAGTTCGCCGACGACAGCTACAAGCGCGAGGACGGCACTTCCATCCGCCGGATCCAGATCGAGGCCGCCGACGTCGCCGCGAGCCTGCGCTACGCCACCGCCACGCTCACCAAGAACCCGCGCAACGGCGCCACCGCGCAGCCGGCCGAGGAGCCCGAGCGCGCCGCGGACGTTGCCGAGGACGGCGCCGAGGCGGCCGACCGGCCGGCGCTGAGCGTTGTGGGAGCCGACTGAGTCGGCCACACGGCGGGCCCGGACCACAGCGGTCCGGGCCCGCCGCTGTGCCCGGAGACGCGCTACCACGGTGGGCGTCCTCGCGTCGGTGTCGCACCGTGCCCGCGAACCCGGACCACGCGCCGGCCGCTACCCGCGCACCCACATCCGGACACGATGCGGCGCGCGGCCCGGAACCGCGGGCCGTCCCGGTGCTCCGACGCGAGGAGAACATCGTGACCGACATTCCGCACCGTCCGCCCGCTGCGCCGACGCCCGCCCTGGGCCGGCTCGGCGCGGCAGCCGCACGCGCCGCTCGGAACGGCTGGCGGGTGTTCCCCGCCGTTCCCCGTGGCAAGGTCCCGGCGATCGCCGACTGGCAGAACGCCGCCACCAGCGACCTCGACCAGATCACCGCGTGGTGGCGGGCGATGCCGTGGAACGTGGCCGTCAGTGCGGGAAGATCCGGACTTCTCGTCATCGACCTCGACGTCCGGCGTAGCGCCTCCGCACCGTCGCGGGGGGCCAGCACGCGGGACGGGTACGCCATGCTGCGTCAGCTCGCCGCCGCAGCCGGCGAGCCGCCGCCCACCGACACCTACACCGTCGCGACGCCGGGCGGGCTGCACCTGTACTTCCGCCAGCCCGACGGCGTACAACTACGCAACACCCAGAGTGTTCTCGGGGCCAATGTGGACAGCCGCGGCCTCGGCGGATACGTCATCGCGGCCGGCTCCGTCCGCGCCGAAGGCATCTACCGGGTCGTCAGATCCCGCCCGGTCGCAGAGCTTCCGAACTGGCTGATCGCGGCGCTCACGCCAGCGCCGACACCCGCCCCACCGACGCGTGGCCACCCGTCGATGACACCGCTGCTCAACGGCAGGGCCGAGGCCTACCTGCGGGCGGTCGTCGACGGCGAATGCGCCGCCGTCACGGCGGCGACCGTCGGACACCGCCACCAGACACTGCTCCGCGCGGCGCGCCGCCTCGGGCACTGGGTCGGAGGATCTGCCCTCACCGTGCCCGCTGCTCA
>JAKDLE010000590.1 GCA_030453005.1 Pseudonocardia sp.
GACGCCCGCGCCCGCGAAGTTGGGGAGGTCGTCGACCGCGGCCTGGCCCTCGGCGCCCCCCATGCCGGCGCCGAACGCCGCCTCGTCGGCGAACTGCAGCACGGCCACGAGGTGGTACGGGGGCGTCGCGCCGTCGGGTCCGGCGACCGGGCGGCTGACGGAGAAGTGGTCGAGTCCGGGGATCTTCTTCGCCAGGGGTGCGTGCACCTCGTCGTAGTGCTTGTCGAACGCCGCGGCGTCCTCGGGGTGGTTGTAGAGCGCGGTGAGCTGGTACAAGGTGGCACCTCCGGATCGCTGTCCCGCGCGCTGCGGTGCGCGCGGTCTCGTCGCCACTCTGGTGGATCACCCCCGCGGCGGCCTACCGCCGTCCCAGCATGCGGGACGTCGATGTGACAGGGCGGGAGGTCGCGTGCGATGCTCCGCTCGTGCACCACACCGTGATCATTATCGGCAGGCGCGTCGGCTAGCAGGATCAGCCCGACGCGCAGACCTCTCGCATGCAGCGAGGGGTCTTTTTTGTGTCCCGGTCACCCCCGTCAGGAGCCAGCGCGATGTCCCGTACCGAGCCCGCCGCCACCCCGCTCGGCGACGCCTTCCACCTCTACGACACGACGCTGCGCGACGGCGCGCAGCGCGAGGGCGTCTCCTACTCGGTGGCCGACAAGCTGGCCGTGGCCCGGCACCTCGACGCGCTGGGTGTCGGGTACATCGAGGGCGGTTGGCCGGGCGCGCTGCCGAAGGACACCGAGTTCTTCGCCAGGGCCGCTGAGCTGGACCTGCGCCACTCGGCGCTCGTGGCGTTCGGGGCGACCCGGCGGCCCGGAACCACGGCGGCGGCCGACCCCCAGGTCCGGGCGCTGCTCGACAGCGCGGCGCCGGTCGTCACGCTCGTCGCCAAGTCCGATCGGCGCCACATCGAGCGGGCGCTGCGCACCGACGTGGCCGAGAACCGCGCGATGGTGGCCGACACCGTGGCGTTCCTGCGCGGCGAGGGCAGGCGCGTGTTCGTCGACGCCGAGCACTTCTTCGACGGCTACGCCCACGACCCGGACACCGCGCTGCGGGTGCTGGAGGCGGCCGTGACGGCGGGCGCCGACGTCGCGGTGCTGTGCGACACGAACGGCGGAATGCTCCCGTGCGGGCGGGGAGGCATCGCCGAGGTGGTGACCGAGGTGGCCGCGCGCACCGGTTTCCGGCTCGGCATCCACTGCCAGGACGACACCGGATGCGCGGTCGCCAACTCGGTGGCCGCCGTTCAGGCCGGCGCGACGCACGTGCAGTGCACCGCGAACGGCTACGGGGAGCGGGCGGGCAACGCCGACCTGTTCGCCGTGGTCGGGAACCTGGTGACCAAGCTGGGCATGCCCGTCCTACCGGACGGGCGCTTGAGCGAGCTGACCCGCACCTCGCACGCGTTGGCGGCGATCGCCAACATCGCACCCGCGCGCCACCAGGCGTACGTCGGGTCGTCAGCGTTCGCCCACAAGGCGGGCCTGCACGCGAGTGCGATCAAGGTGGACCCGGAGCTGTACAACCACATCAACCCCGTGGACGTCGGCAACGGGCAGCGGGTCCTGGTCACCGAGATGGCCGGCCGGGCCAGTGTCGAGCTCAAGGGTCACGAGCTCGGCATCGACCTGGCCGGCCACCCCGACGCCGTGTCGTCGGTGGTCGCGACGGTCAAGCAGCGCGAGTCGCAGGGGTGGTCGTTCGAGGCGGCGGACGCGTCGCTGGAGCTGCTCATGCACTCCGCGCTCGGCGACCGCGCACAGGCCCCGTTCGAGCTGGAGTCCTACCGGGTCATCACCGAACACCGCGCCGACGGGCAGGTGGTCGCGGAGGCGACGGTCAAGGTCGTCGTCGACGGGGAGCGGTTGATCGCCACCAGTGAGGGCAACGGCCCGGTCAACGCCCTCGACGCGGCGCTGCGGGCCGCGCTCACCCCGTCGTGTCCGTGGTTGGAGCAGGTGGAGCTCGCCGACTACAAGGTGCGCATCCTGGCTCCGCGCGGCGGCAGCCACGGCACTGACGCCGTCACGCGGGTGTTGGTGGAGTCCACCGACCACGCCGGGGAGTGGACGACGGTCGGCCTGCACGGCAACGTCGTGGAGGCGTCCTGGCTGGCACTGGTCGACGCGTTGGCCTACGCGGCGCTGCGGCGCCGGGTGTCCGCCGCGGTGTGACCCGGGCTCAGGACAGCCCGACCCCGCGCTCGAAGCCCCGGCGCAGCACCATGATCGTCCGGGTGCGCACCACGCCCGGCACGCCGTAGAGGTCCTGCAGCACCTCCTCGAGCTCACCGGGTTCGGAGACCCGGACCTTGACCAGGAAGTTGCTGTCCCCGGCCACGGAGTGGGCCTCCTCGATCCGACGGTCGCCCTCGGCGGCGGCGAACACCGCGTCCCGGGCCCAGCCCTCGGTGTCGAGCAGTACGAAGGCGAGCACGTCGCGGCCCAGCGCGTCCGGGTCGACCTCCACGGTGGTGCGGCGGACGACGCCGGACGCGCGGAGCCGCCGCACCCGCTCGTGCACGGCCGCGGCCGA
This sequence comes from Pseudonocardia sp., assembly GCA_030453005.1. Taxonomy (GTDB): domain Bacteria; phylum Actinomycetota; class Actinomycetes; order Mycobacteriales; family Pseudonocardiaceae; genus Pseudonocardia. Next base: position 2,545 of record JAKDLE010000590.1, read on the forward strand.
GAGCGACACCTCCCGACCCAGCTGCGCGTAGGTGCGTCCGGCGTCGGAGAGGAGCAGGCCGACGATTCTTCGGTCCACGGTGTCCATGCCCTCATCCTGACCGATGTTCAGCCGAACGCTCTACGGAGTTGACACAGTGCCCTCGACTAGCGGCTCTCACCGATTCATCGTCGGTACATGCCCCGTCACACCGTCGTCCTGACCGCGGGGGTCGTCGCGGTCGGGGCGCAGTCGTTCGTGCTCGCCCCACTCCTGCCCGACATCGCCGCAGGCCTGCACACCGGCGTCTCCGAGGTCGGCCGCGCGTTCGCGACGTACGGCGTGGGCGTGGTCGTGTCCGCGCTCGTGCTCGGGCGCTGGCTCGACCGGGTCCCGCGCCGCACGGCGCTCGTCGCGGGCATGCTCGCGGTGGTCCTCGGT
>JAKDLE010000591.1 GCA_030453005.1 Pseudonocardia sp.
TGTGCCGTTGCAGGTGGGGCACGCGCCCTCCGAATTGGCGCTGAACAGCGCTGGCTTCACGCCGTTGGCCTTCGCGAACGCCTTGCGGATCGGGTCGAGCAGCCCGGTGTAGGTGGCCGGGTTGCTCCGTCGCGAGCCGCGTATCGCGCCCTGGCCGATCGCCACCACCCCGTCGCGGCCCGCCACCGAGCCGTGGATCAGTGAGCTCTTGCCCGAGCCCGCCACGCCGGTCACCACGGCCAGCACGCCGAGCGGGATGTCGACGTCGACGCCCTGCAGGTTGTGGGTGGCGGCGCTGCGCACCTCCAGTGTCCCCGACGGCGGCCGCACCGACGGCTTCAGGCGGGCGCGGTCGTCGAGGTGTCGCCCGGTCAGCGTGCCGCAGGCCCGCAGCCCCTCCACGGTGCCTTCGAACACGACCTCGCCGCCGCCGCTGCCCGCACCCGGACCGAGGTCGACGACGTGGTCGGCGATCGCGATCGCCTCCGGCTTGTGCTCGACGACCAGCACGGTGTTGCCCTTGTCGCGCAGCCGCAGCAGCAGGTCGTTCATCCGCGCGACGTCGTGGGGGTGCAGCCCGATCGTCGGCTCGTCGAAGACGTAGGTGACGTCGGTGAGCGAGGAACCGAGGTGCCGGATCATCTTCGTGCGCTGCGCCTCGCCGCCCGACAGCGTCCCCGACGGCCGCTCCAGCGACAGGTAGCCCAGCCCGATCTCGACGAACGAGTCGAGGGTGTGGCGCAGCGTCGTGAGCAGCGGGGCCACCGACGGCCCAGCCGGTGTCTCGGTGAGGTCGCGCACCCACGCGGCGAGGTCGCTGATCTGCATCGCGCAGGCGTCGGCGATGCTGATCCCCTCGATCCTCGACGAGCGGGCCGCCTCGGCCAGCCGGGTGCCGCCGCACTCGGGGCAGGTGGTGAACGTGACCGCCCGCTCCACGAAGGCGCGGATGTGCGGCTGCAGTGAGTCGACGTCCTTGGCGAGCATCGACTTCTGGATCGTCGGGATCAGCCCGGAGTACGTCAGGTTGATGCCCTCGACCTTGATCTTGGTCGGCTCCCGGTGGAGCAGGTCGTTGAGCTCGCGCTTGGTGAACCTCGCGATCGGCTTGTCCGGGTCGAAGTATCCGCAGCCGCGGAAGATGCGGCCGTACCAGCCCTCCATGCTGTAGCCGGGGATCGTCAGCGCACCCTCGTTGAGCGACAGGTCGGCGTCGTACAGCGCGGACAGGTCGATGTCGTTGACCGAGCCCCGGCCCTCGCACCGCGGGCACATGCCGCCGGTGATGCGGAAGCTGCGCCGCTCCTTCACCGTCGTCCCGCCGCGCTCGATCGTCACCGCGCCCGCTCCGCTGATCGACGCGACGTTGAACGAGAACGCCTGGGGCGAGCCGATGTGCGGCCGCCCGAGCCTGCTGAACAGGATGCGCAGCAGCGCGTTGGCGTCGGTGGCCGTGCCGACGGTGGAGCGGGGGTCGGTACCCATCCGCTGCTGGTCGACGATGATCGCGGTCGTCAGCCCGTCGAGGACGTCGACCTCGGGCCGGGCGAGGGTCGGCATGAACCCCTGCACGAACGCGCTGTAGGTCTCGTTGATCATTCGCTGCGACTCCGCGGCGATCGTGTGGAACACCAGCGAGCTCTTGCCCGAGCCGGAGACGCCCGTGAACACCGTCAGCCTGCGCTTCGGCAGCTCGACGGAGATGTCTTTGAGGTTGTTCACCCGCGCGCCGTGCACGCGGATCAGGTCGTGGCTGTCGGCGGCGTGCGGTGCAGGCGTGTCCGTGCTCGTGGCCGTGCTCATGGTGTCTCCTTCTCTGCGGCCGGGCCCGGCCGGGATCCAACCAGGTTCCGACGGCCTCAGGCCGCGGCGACCTCCCACGCGAACCCGGCCGGGTCGAGGCCCGCAGGCGCACCCGGGTGCCCAGGCCGAAGGCGGCGGCGTAGAACGCCTCGGCGGCCGCGGGGTCGGCCACCTCGAGGGTGAGGGAGTCGAGCGAGGCCGCGGTCGCGGCGCGCTGGGTGGTGGGTGTCATGGTCGCTCTAGGGACGGCCCGGAACCGGTGCTTCTCGACTGCTGACCGGTCCGTGCGGACCGACGGATCGGCGCCGTTCCTGGATGCGGATCAGGTTTCCCGCGGGGTCGCGGAAGGCGCAGTCGCGCACTCCGTACGGTTGCTCGGTCGGCTCCTGGACGACCTCGGCGCCGTCGGCCTGCACCTTGTCGAAGGTGTCGTCGAGGTCGGAGGTGGCCAGCAGGATCCAGCCGTAGGTGCCCTTGGCCATCATCTCGGTGATGATGCGGCGCTCGTCGTCGGTGACGCCGGGGTCGGCGGCAGGCGGGGCCAGGAGGATGGACGTCCCGGGCTGGTCGGTGGGGCCGATTTCGATCCACCGCATGGTGTCGTGTCCGACGTCGTTACGGACCTCGAAGCCGAGGGTGTCGCGGAAGAAGGCCAGGGAGGCGTCCGGGTCGGTGTGGGGGAGGAAGCTCGTGTGAATGGTGATGTCCATGAGCACCTACGCTAGGTGCGGCTCGGCGGACAGCGCTTCTTGATTCCTGACCGGTCTGGTGACCTGTTTCGCGACGCACGCAGGCATCCCCGCCGTCGCGCGCACGGCGTCGCGCCGGTAGACGCTGGGCGGCACACCGACCAGCTCGGCGAAGCGGGTGCTGAAGGTGCCCAGCGACGAGCAGCCGACCGTGAAGCAGACCTCGGTGACGCTGAGGTCGCCGCGCCGCAGCAGCGCCATCGCGCGCTCGATGCGCCGCGTCATCAGATAGGAGTACGGCGACTCCCCGTAGGCGAGCCGGAACTGGCGGCTGAGGTGCCCGGCCGAGATGTTCACGTCGCGGGCGAGCGCCTCGACGTCGAGAGGTTCGGCGTACTCCCGGTCGATCCGGTCGCGGCCGCGGGGCCGCCCCGCGCGGTGGCCCCCGGGGAGGGCCCCCGGGGGGCGGGG
>JAKDLE010000592.1 GCA_030453005.1 Pseudonocardia sp.
GACGATCACCGGCAGCGAGTTTGCCGAGGTCGAGGCGTCGACCTGCAGCGACATGGGCCCGAATCCGTCGACAGCCGACATCCTCCGCCCGGGTCGCCCGGCGGGCGGGCGGCTCACCGGCGTCGGCGCATGTCCTGCTTGAGGTGCGAGTACATCAGCGCACCGACAGCCGCCGGCACGATTGCGTGGAACACGTGCCCGCTCCGGCGCAGATGCTCGACCTCCTGGAGCGTCTTGCCGTCGGCGCCCTGCTGGTCGAGCTTCTTCGTGGCCCGGTCGCGCAGCGTCCGCGCCACGACCGCCGAGCCGAGGGCGACGACGGTGAGGGCGGTGCGCGTCTTGTCCTCGACGCCCTCCTCGACCCACCGCGGCACGCCGTTGCGGCCCATGACCTTGCCGTCGAAGCGGACCATGCCGGTGCCCACCAGGTAGGCCGCCACCGAGCCTGTCAGCAGGCCGCGTCCGCCGCGCATCCCGGCGTCGTACACGCGATGCCGCTGTACGGGGTCCGGCTGCGACTCGCTCGCCGGGACCAGGCCGGCGAGGTTCATCAGGGAACCGCCGAACCAGGCGGCGAGGCCCATGTCACGGATGGCGCGGAAGTTCACCTCGGGCCGATTGCGAGTGATCACAGTTCCTCCGGGTCGTCGAATGAAGAAGGCGTCTCCTGCGGTTACCCGGCCTGCACGCCGCTAACCGAACGATGTCCTCGATCTGGTGTAGAACCGCCGGACGCGGGCATCACCTGTCCGAGAGCACACGGCGACGGGAGCGGGATGACGACACCGGTCACGGGACGCACAGAGCCGGTCACGGGACGCGCAGAGCGCGTCGGCGGCGACGAGGCGGTGCTGCGGCAGCTGTACGAGGAGGTCCTGGACAGGTCCGTGGTCGATCCGCACGAGAGCTTCTTCGCGCTCGGCGGCACGTCGCTGCTGGCCGTGGCCGTGCTCGAGCTGGTGGACGAGCGCCTCGGCGTCGCGGTGCCCGTCGAGGCGTTCTACCGGGACCCGACACTGGCCGGTCTGCGCGAGGAGGTGCACGCACGGGCGGTTCCCGCGCCCGCCTGGCCGGAGTTCGCGGCCCTGCTGGCCACCGCGGCGGCCGCGGGGCCCCCGGACCGCCCCGCCGTGATCGCCCGCGACGGGCGGCTGTCCTACGCCGAGCTGGCCGAGCTCGCCGCGCGGGCCCTACCCGCCGCCGAGCCCGCCGCGCTGCAGGTGCCCACCACCATCGCGGGCGCGCGCGCGGTGCTGTCGGCCGTCGCCGCCCGGCGCCCCGTGCTGCTGCTCGACCCGGCCGCGACGGCAGGGGAGGAGCACGCGGCCTGGACGGCCTTCCGCGGCGACGTCGCGGCCGGGGACCCGGTGCACGCGGTGGCCACGTCCGGCTCCACCGGACGACCGAAGGTGGTCGTGTCGCCCTACGACGGCATGCTCGCCGTGCAGCGCGCCCACGCCGGGCTGCACGGCCTCGGCGCGGGCGACACCTACCTGGTGACCCCGCCGCTGCACTTCACGTTCGGGCTCAAGGCCGGGATGCTCGTCGGTCTGCTGTCCGGGGCGACCGTCGTGCTGCCTGCGCAGCCGCTGCGCCCCGACGCGCTGCGCGCGTGCGCCGCGAGCCACCGCATCACGATGACGATCGGGGTGAGCTTCGGCTACCGCCTGCTGCTCGCCGCCGACGCGGAGCTCCCCGCGCTGCGTCGCGCGCTCGTCGGCGGCGACGCGCTGCCGCCCGACCTCGCCGCGGCGTGGCGGGAACGGACCGGGGTGGCGCTGATGGACTCCTACGGCGCCAGCGAGGTGGACCACGTCAGCGACAACGTCGAGCTCGTCCCCGGCTCGGTGGGACGCGCGCTGCCGGGCGTGGAGCTGCGGGTACGCACCCCGGACGGGTCCGCGGTCCCGTCGGGCTCCGGCGAGCTGCTGGTCCGCTCGCCGGGGCTGGCCCGCGGCTACGCGGGCGACCCGGAGCAGACCGCCGCGCGCTTCCGCGACGGCTGGTACCACACCGGCGACCTCGCCGAGCTGCGCCCGGACGGCCACCTCTTCCTGCGCGGCCGCCTCGACGACCAGCTCAACGTCGGCGGTGCCAAGGTCGACGCGCGCGAGGTGGAGGCCGCCTGCCGGGAGGCGCTGGACCTGGACGACTGCGCGGTCGTGGGCGTGCGCGGCAGCACCGGCATCGTGGAGGTCCGCGCCTACGTCGTGGCCGCGCAGCCGGTGCGCCGGGCCGACCTGGCGCGCGCGCTGGCCGACCGGCTGAGCCCGCACAAGATCCCGACGCGGGTCGTTCAGCTCGACGCGCTGCCCCGCGCGGCGAACGGGAAGCTGCGCCGCGAGGAGCTGCCCCGGTGAGCTCCGGCGGGGGGACGTCACGGGTGCACGGCGACGCCGGCATCGCGGCCCGGCTCGCGGGCGGCCGGCTCTCCGACGTGCCGCTCGACGTGCTCCGGGCCGGGCTGCGGCTGCCCCTGCACGACTACCTCGGCCTCGAGCTCACGGGGCTGCGCCCCGTCGTCGTCGAGGTCGGGCTCACCGAGCACACGCGCAGCCGGGACGCGCCGCTGCACGGCGGCGTCGTCGCGACCCTCGTCGACGTCGCCGCGAACATCGCGGCCGCGACCAGCGGGGCGGTGGACATCACCCGCTACGGGCTGCGCACCGCCCGGCTCGAGGTGGAGTACCACGCCCGTCCGAACGGCGACCGGGTGCGGGCCGAGGCGACGGTGGTCGAGGTCGAGCGCCGGTCGGTGCGCAGCCGCTGCACCGTGACCGACGGCGACGGCAGGCGGGTCGCGAGCGCGCTCGTCACCGTGCGGGTGCTGCCCCGCGGCGGGGTCGCGGGCACCGGCCTGGGCCCGGACGGGGACGCCGCGTGCTGACGGCGGCGGCACCGCTCTCCGGGCCGCAGGAGGTCCTCCTGCTGGCCGAGCGGATGCGACCGGGCACCGTCCTG
>JAKDLE010000593.1 GCA_030453005.1 Pseudonocardia sp.
CAGCCCGCGGCGCAGGCGGGGGAGTGCCCGCGCGTCTCGGTGCTCGACGCCCACACCCGTTCGACGGCCGGCTGGGAGGCCCAGCGCGTCGCCGGACCGACCGCCGGGGGAAGGCCACTCCGCCGACGACCACACCTCCCAGGCGGCCGGACGGCACGACGACGACCCAGTCCTGGTGCACCCGCAGCGTCGCCGCGGCGACCGGTGCCCCGGTGACCTCGGTGAGGTCCCAGCTCAGGAAGCTGCGCGCCACCGCTACCCCGTCGTAGGTGCCCACCCGCAGGTCGGGATGCCCGGAGCTGTCGGAGCGCAGCACCGTGGTCTGCACCGTCGTGTCGAACGGCACCGGCGCTGCCCCCACCCGCGGCGCGGCGGCGACGACCCGGCTGACCGCCGACTCGGTGCGCCCCACCTCTGCGCCCGACACCTCTGTGTGTACGCCCTCCGCACCGCCCGCCGTCGTCAGCGCGAGCGTCGGTGCCGGCCCGACCGCGGTCCCGGACCGGCGGATCGACGCCGCGAAACCGGCGCGGGTGGCCTCCACGACGAGGTCCTCCGTGGACAAGCTGCGCGAGCGCATCACCCCACACCGGTGACGATGTCGACCCTTATCGAGGAGCGGCGGTACGCGGAGTCCGTGACGAGGGGTGCGACCGGGTGACGGTCAGGCGCGACGACTGAACGGGCGGTCCCTGCCTGGGCCCTCCAGCAGCAGCTCCGGGCGGAGCGAGCCGAACAGCACCGTGAGCAGCAGCTCGGCGCGGGCTTCCGCCGGTTCGGCGGGCAGGGTGAGGGTCCGGATCAGGAGCAGGTCGACGAGCATCGTGCTGATCTCCGACGCGGGCGGGTACGTGCGCAGCTCGCCCGTGTGCTGCCCGTGCTCGATGAGGAGGCGCAACGACTCGGGCATCGGTACCAGCGTGCGCGGGTCGACCTCGTCGGCCGGGTCGGCCGGGCCCTCGACGCGGATCGTGTAGTCCTGCACGGCACAGAAGAACGACGCCGTGAGCTCCCGGTGCCGCGACGTCGTCCGGGCGAGCGCCCTGATCTGGTCGTCGAGCGCGGCGACGACGGGCCGGCCCGCGTCCACGTCCCGCCTCGCCTGCTGGAGCAGGGAGCGGACGAGTGGGGCGAACACGTGTCCGATCAGGGAGTGCTTGGACGGGAAGTGGTTGTACGCGGTGGCCGCGCTCACGCCTGCGGCGGCGGCGATGTCCTCGATCCGCGTCCGCGCCCAGCCCCGCGAGCCGAACGTGGCGTCGGCGGCGTCGAGCAGCGCCCGACGGGTGCGGTCACGCTTGGTCTGAGCGGCCCGGGCCCGCGGATCGGCCGGTCGGGCGTCGTCGACTGGAGACATTGTGCACAGAGTAACGAGAAATCGCGGAAACTGCGCTTGACTCTAACTTGGGGCGTCACCCAGAATAGCTACTTGAACGATGAACGAGTTCCTCCGCCGGGCACAGCGGGACGGACTCGCGGAGGGTCACCCGGCCTGAGGCGCGCTGCGCGCCCCCCGGTCGCCTGACGCCTCCGACGCAGGACCGCACCACTGCCGCGACCATCCCGGCCCACGGGTGGGAACGGTAGCAGTCCGCATGCCGCCGACGCCCGAACGTCGACGGCCCGGGAGGGGAACCCACCATGTCCGAGCACGTCCGATGATGGCCGCCAGCGTCCTGGCACACGACACCGACCCCCCCGACAGTACCGCCGCCCGACATCTCGTCGACGCGTCCCACCTGTCCGCTGCCGAGCCCCGGTCGTCCGGTCCCGGGCAGGCCCCCGATGCGGACGACCAGCCGACCGAGGCCGTGTGCGTGGAGTCCCTGGTCGCCTCCGCGGTCGCCGGGGTGCCCGGAGCGCGTGCTCGGCTCCTCAGCCAGATCCACCCGTTCGTGTTGCGCTACTGCCGAGGTCGGCTCGGTCGCCAGGAGACCGCCGGGGCCTCCGCCGACGACGTGGCGCAGGACGTCTGCCTGGCCGTGGTGAGCGCGCTGCCCTCCTACCGGATGAAGGGCCTGTCGTTCCGGGCGTTCGTGTACGGGATCGCGGCACACAAGGTCACCGACGCGTACCGGGCCATGGGGCGCAACCGCTCGGATCCCGTGGCCGACCTGCCCGACAGCCCCGTCGTCGACGACGGGCCGGAGCACCGCGTGCTCGCCTGCGAGCTCAACCATCGGCTCTCCGAGCTGCTCGAGATACTGACGCCCCGCCAGCGGGACGTGCTGGTGCTGCGCATCGCGGTGGGTCTCAGTGCGGAGGAGACGGCCGTGGCCGTGCGCTCCACGCCGGGGGCCGTCCGCGTCACCCAGCACCGCGCACTCCTGCGGCTGCGGGCCGTCGCCGTCCGCGGTGTAGACGGTTTCGAGATCCTCGCGGACCTGGCGGCGCGGCCGATCCCGGCCGAGGTCGGCCCGGCCGGGGCTCCCTGCTGACGTCGCGCCGTCGGCGCCGCCCGCCCCGGGGTGGCACCGCGGCGCCCGCGCGGTAGCCTTTCCGGCGATCACACCCGTTGTGTCAGGAGGCTTCGTGTCGGCTGGTCAGATCGCTGCGCTGATCGCCGCGGGGGCGTTCGTCGTCCTCGTGCTGTTGCTGGCGGTCCCGCTGCTCAAGCTCGGCCGCACGCTCGACGAGGCCACCGTCGCCATCCGCAAGGCCCACGAGGGCAGCGCGCCGCTGTTGAGCAACGCCCAGACCACGTTGCACCAGGTCAACACGCAGCTGGAGCGCGTCGACGGCATCACCTCCGGTGCCCGCACCGTCACCAGCAACGTCGCGGTGCTCACCTCGCTGTTCACCGCGACGCTGGGCGGCCCCCTGGTGCGCGCGGCGGCGTTCTCCTACGGCCTGAACAAGGCCGTCAAAGCGCGGCGGGCGGGCAAGGACGCCGGCGCCCACTCGCTGCGCACCCGGCCCGGCCGCCTGCGTCGGAAGGGCGGGAGGTCGTGAAGCGGTT
>JAKDLE010000594.1 GCA_030453005.1 Pseudonocardia sp.
GTGGGGGGGTGCCGGGGGGGGCGGGGGGGCCACCGCCCGGCCCCCGCCGCCGATGTCGAGCACCAGCAGCCGCCCCGCGGACCAGCCGTACCAGCGGCGCACCGCGAGGAACGTGTAGCGCGCCTCGTCCTCCCCGGGCAGCACCTGCAGCGCCACACCGGTCTCGTCGCGGATGCGGGCGAGTACCGCGGCGGAGTTGGTGGCGTCGCGCAGGGCCGAGGTGGCGAAGGCCAGCAGATCCGCACAGTCGGCCCGCTCCGCGGCTGCGGCCGCGGACTGCACGGCCCGGACCAGCGCGTCGGCCCCGGCTGCGGTGAGTGCACCGGACCGGTCGAGGTTCTCCGCGAGGCGCAGCTCGTCCTTCTCCGAGGTCATCGGGGTGGGGTGGCCACCGCGCTGCCCGTCCACCACGAGGAGGTGGACGGTGTTGGACCCGACATCGAGCACACCAAGGCGCACGCCCGTCACCCTACGACCCCGCCGTGACGCACCCGTAACCAACCCGTCACGAAGCGGGGCAAACGGTCACACTCCGTCACCGGCCCGCCGCCCCACTCCGCCGATCAAGGCGCAGATGTCGCCAGTGGATCTTCGGTGGCGACGGCTGTGCCTTGGTCGCGGAGGACGCGGGTCTGTCCACAAGTCCGGGGAGTTGTCCACAGGTTCTCCAGTCTGTCGTTCCGAGGTACCCCGAGGAGTGATCGTCGTGGCATGCGATCTCCACTGCGCACCGTCGCTGCCCGGCAGCACGGTGCTTTCCATGCCCGCCAGGCCCTCAGCTGCTACACCCCCGCCGAGCTCCGGGCCCGCGTCCGCTCGCAGCTCTGGTGCCGTGTCTTCGGCCGCACCTACCGCCTGAGCACCAGCGAGCCGAGTGCCCGACTGCGCGTCGCCGCGGCCGGACTCAGCATCGGGCGCCCCGTCCCCGCGTGTCTGCACACCGCAGCTGAGCTGCACGGGTTCGGCATCCTCGACGATCCCGTCACCCACGTCGCCGTCGGATCGGAGCTGCCGTGCCGGCGTCGCGACGAACTCTGGCCGCACCAACTCGCGCTGGCGCCGCGCGACCTGATCCGGCTGCGCTGCGGGTTGTGCGCGACCACCGCGGACCGTACCGCCGTCGACCTCGCTCGGGCCCTGCCGCCGATCGACACCCTCGCGGTACTGGACGCGGCGCTCGCCGCCGGTGCCTGCACCGTCGAGTCGCTCACCGCCGAGGTGGTGCGGCACGTCGGTCTGCGGAGGGTTCGTCGGGCGCGCATGCTGATCGCGCTCGCGGAGTACGGGCCGGAGTCGCCGCAGGAGTCCCGGATGCGGTGGCGGTGTCACGAGGCGCGGCTACCCCGACCGACGGTCCAGCTCCCGGTGCTGTACTCCGACGGCCGGGCGCGCCGGTGGCTCGACCTGGGTTGGGAGGACGTCAAGGTCGGCCTCGAGTACGACGGCGAGGCCGGGCACGACGGCGCGACCCGCCGACGTGCCGACCGCCGCCGACACAACATCCTGCAGGACGACGACTGGGCGATGTTCTACGCCACGGACCTCGATATCTACCGCGACCACAAGGCGCTGATGGCCAAGATCGACGCGGCGATCCGTCGACGCCGGGCGGTGATCAAGGCGTAGACGTCGCTTCCGAAGATCCACTGACGACATCTGGGCCTTGATCAGCGGGGGCGGCTCAGTCTCAGCTCAGGCCTCGAACTTGTAGCCCAGGCCGCGGACCGTCACCAGGTGCCTCGGGGTGCTCGGGTCGTGTTCGACCTTGGAGCGCAAGCGCTTGACGTGCACGTCGAGGGTCTTGGTGTCGCCCACGTAGTCGGCGCCCCAGACGCGGTCGATGAGCTGCCCGCGGGTGAGCACGCGGCCCACGTTGCGCAGCAGGTACTCCAGCAGGTCGAACTCCTTGAGCGGCAGCGCCACGTCGGCTCCCCCGACGGACACCACGTGCCGCTCGACGTCCATCCGGACCGGCCCGGCCTCCAGCACGGCGCCGCTGCCCCAGCCACCCTGGCCGTCGGCCTCGGGTCCGCCCTCGCCGCCGCGCCGCAGCACGGCCCGCACCCGGGCGATGAGCTCGCGCGCGGAGTAGGGCTTGGTCACGTAGTCGTCGGCGCCGAGCTCCAGGCCCACGACCTTGTCGATCTCGCTGTCCCGGGCCGTCACCATGATCACCGGGACGGCGGAGCGGGTGCGCAGTGCCTTGCACACGTCCGTGCCGCTCATGCCGGGAAGCATGAGGTCGAGCAGCACGATGTCGGCGCCGTGGCGGTCGAACTCCTCCAGCGCGTCCTGCCCGGTGGCCGCCACCGCAGTCGTGAAGCCCTCCTTGCGCAGCAGGAACGCGAGCGGATCGGCGAAGGACTCCTCGTCCTCCACGATGAGCACCCTCGTCATGTCATCTCCTCATCCGACTCTGCCGGGCAGGTCCGTGACCGGCACCTGCACGCCCTCGGGGTCGTCGTCGTCGACGTCGTCGAGCCCGGTGACGTGGGCCGGGATGCGCATCGTGAACGTCGACCCGGTACCGGGGCTGCTCCACAGCCGCACCTCGCCACCGTGGTTGGCCAGCACGTGCTTGACGATCGCGAGCCCCAGCCCCGTGCCGCCGGTGGCGCGCGAGCGAGCCGGGTCGACGCGGAAGAACCGTTCGAACACGCGCGCCTGGTGCTCGGGGGCGATGCCGATGCCGCGGTCGGTCACCGAGATCTCCACCCAGTCGCCGGTGCGCCGCCGCGACACCGACACCGACGCCTCGGCGGGCGAGTAGGCGACCGCGTTCTCGATGAGGTTGGACAGGGCGGTGACCAGCAGGGTGCGGTCGCCCTCGACCTCCAGGCCGGTGGGCCGGTCCACGGTGATGTCGATGTGCGCCGACTCCGCCGAGAACCGGCTGCGGGCCATCGCCTCGCGCACGCCCTCGTCGACGTCGACGACGCCCAGCTCCGGCAGCC
>JAKDLE010000595.1 GCA_030453005.1 Pseudonocardia sp.
GGTCACCACGAGCACCAGTGCCGAGGCCACGGCCACCGCGATCCGCAGGCGTCGCACGATCCGCTGCCCGCGACCGTCCGGGGGCGGGGGGCGCGGCGGACCGACCCGCCGGGGTGCCGTGCCGCCTGCCTGCGGGCGCCGAACCGGGGGCGCCTGGGGAGTCGGCCTCCCGACGGGGCCGGCCCGGCCGTGCGCGGGCGGCGGCGGCGGAGGGGGTCTGCGGGCTGAGCGGGTCCACGCCTCGTCCGGCGCCGAGCGGCGCAGCGTGTCGAGCCACGGCGGATCGGCCGGGGGCCGTGCGTCCATCTTCCACCTCCGCCCGCTCGCGTCGCCGTGTCGTCCGTCCTTCTAGGGTGCAGCATCGAGCGCGCCCTCACCGGAGGACGCGCGCGTGTCGCGGGTGACCGATCTCGCGATTGGCGCGGACATGGAGCGTATGAGTGCGCAGAGCGCTCTGCGCACTCATACGCCACGCGACCACCACGACGAGGGGGAGACGGGCGGTGCCCGAACAGTTCTCGCTGTTGCTGCCGGTCTGGGCCGGTGACCGCGGCGACTTCCTGGTGGAGGCGTTCCGGTCGAGCGTCGACGCGCAGACGCGCCGCCCCGACCACGTCGTCATCGTGCGCGACGGCCCGGTCGCGCCCGCGCTGGCCGCGACGATCGCCGACCTGGCGGCGGCCAGCCCCGTACCGGTGGACGTGCTGGTGTGCGAGCGCAACATCGGGCTCGGGCCCGCGCTGGACGCCGGGCTGGCGGTGTGCCGGTTCGACGTCGTCGCGCGGATGGACGCCGACGACATCTCGCTGCCGCACCGCTTCGCCGTCCAGCTGCCGGTCATGGAGTCGGGGATCGACCTGGTCGGCTCGGGCCTGCTGGAGTTCGGCGCGGATCCCGACGACCTCGTCGGCACCCGCACCCCGCCCACGGCGGCCGCGGACATCGCCGTCCGCGCGCGGTTCGCCGACCCGTTCAACCACCCGACGGTGGTCTACCGCCGGACCCTCGTGCAGGCCGTGGGCGGCTACAGCGACTTCGCGCTCATGGAGGACTACCTGCTCTGGGCGAAGATGCTCGTCGCGGGGGCCCGCGTGGCGAACGTGGCCGAGCCGTTGGTCAAGTACCGGGTCGGGGCCGGGGCCTACGCGCGGCGCGGCGGGCTGGACCAGCTGCGGGCGGAGCTCGCCGTGCAGCGCCGCTTCCGGCGGCTCGGGTTCACCACCCGCGGACAGTTCGCGCGCAACGTGGTGCTGCGCGGTGGCTACCGCCTGGTGCCCGAGGGGATCCGCCGAATGGCCTACCAGAAGGTGATCGCCACCTACCGAGGGTGACGACGTCGCGAGCTGACAGCATGGCCCACCCGATCGAGGAGGTCACATGTCGGAGGAGCTCCCCCACATCGAACCGCTCGCCGCCGAGGGCTCCGCCCTGCTGGAGGCGGGCAGGCCGCTGGAGGCGGTCGACGTGCTGCGCCAGGCCGTCGCGTCGGGAGAGGCGTCCGCGCCCGATCTGCTCGCGCGCGCCTACCTCGACAGCGGCAGCTGGCACGCCGCCGCCCAGTGGCTCGGGCCGTTGGTCGAGCAGGGACACGTGCGGTTCGCCGGGCGGCTCGGGGTGGCGCTCGCCGAGCTGGGCGACGCGGAGCGCGCCGAGGACGCGCTACGGCTGGCGATCGCGCACGGCGAGCTCCCCGCGGCCAACGACCTCGGCATCCTGCTGCGCGACGGGAACCGGCTCGGCGAGGGCATCGGGGTGCTCGCCCGCGCCGCCGAGGAGGGTGACCCGCAGGCCCCCGCGAACCTGGTCGCCCTGCATCTGGAGGACGGTGACGTGCCCGCCGCAGCCGAGGCGGCGCAGCGCCACCTCGACGTCGCGCGGCCCGACACGGTCCTCGCGCTGGCCGAGGTCCGCGCCGCCCAGGCCCGGCCCGACGACGCCGAACAGCTCTTCCGCGACGCCGGGCGGCTCGGTGCGCTGCGGGCCCACACCGCCTACGGCTGGTTCCTGCTGACGGTGCGCGGTGACCCCGTGGCCGCCGAGCGTGAGTTCGGCGAGGCACGCAGGCACGCGGAGCCCGGGTGGGCCTACACGATGGGCCGCTTCCTGCTCGACTCCGACCGCGTCGACGAGGCCCGGGAGTTCCTGCAGGTGGCCGCGGACTCCGGCGACCGCGTCGCCTCCGACACGCTCGCCGAGCTGGACGCCGACCCCGGCTACTGACCCGGGGCCGCCCCGCGCGTGCCCGGCACGTCGATAGGGTGGCTCGTCGTGGACAGTGTCGCGGCCTACGGGGACGCGCTGGGCGTCGTCACGGCCGCGCCCGTTCCGGACGCGTTCCTCACGTCGCTGTCGGCGGCCACCGTCCGTCCGCTGCGCGTCGTCGCCGTCGGTGGTGGCGCCGTCGGTGGTGCGGGGCCCGAGCGGGACGGCGTGCAGACGGTGCGGGTGTCCGAGCAGCTGGCGCGCGCGGCGGCGGTCAACCGCGGGGTGGTGGCACTGCCGCCGGGCGTCGGCTGGGTCGTGGTCGCTGACCCGCAGGTCCGGTGGGGTGCCGCAGCGATCGACACGCTGCTCGCCGCCGCGGCCCGCCATCCGCGGGCGGGCGCGCTGGGGGCGAGGCTGCGGCGGGCAGGCGGCGGCGTGCTGGCCTGCGCAGGCGCCGTCCCGGGCAGACGCGACCTGCTGCGCGGACGGGTTCCGCTCGGCGCCCCGCGTTCCACCGGCCGGGTCGGCTGGGTGTCGGCCACCTGCATGCTGCTGCGCCGGACCGCCCTCGACTCCGTCGACGGTCTCGACCCGCGCCACCTCGGCCCGGTCGACGGCGTCGACCTCGGTGACCGCCTCGGGCGGGCGGGGTGGCTGGTGCTTCACGTGCCGTCGGCGGAGGTCGTCGTCGAGGCCGGTGGCACGTTGCTGGAGTCTGCGCGTGCCGGACTGCGCAGTTTCGCCCGC
>JAKDLE010000596.1 GCA_030453005.1 Pseudonocardia sp.
CGAGACCTCCGATGCGGTGTGGTTGTCGGTCCGCCGGGTCGTCGAGCCGATGCTCGACCCGGATGTGCTCGCGTTGTGCTGCCCGCGGCCGGGCCGCGGGTTCGACGCGCGCTCTCACATCGGGAACCAGGGCTCGTTGTTCCTGGTCGCCGGTCAGCACCAGGCGTTGCAGGTCGCGCCGTTGCTGACCGCGTTGGCCGAGCACTGGTTGACCACTGCGCAGGAGATGGCCCTGACCTGCCCCACCCGGCGGTTGGACCCGCCGGCGACCGCGGTGCTCGACGAGCTGCCCAACGCCACCCCGATCCCGCAGCTGCCCGACATCGTGTCCGACTCCGCGGGCCGCGGCGTGGTGATCCACTGGGCGGCGCAGTCGTTGGCCCAGCTCGAGGACACCTTCACCCCGGCCCGCTCGCGCCAGCTGCTGGACAACACCACCACGCTGACGCTGTGGGGGGCGTTGAAGGACGCCCGGGCCTTGGAATGGGCGTCCACGCTGTCCGGGCACCACGACAAGCTCCGGTATCAGCAGCACAACGAGGGTCTGCTCTCCCCCGGCCGCTCCTCGCTGGGAACCGAGACGGTGCCGACCTTCCGCCCTGGCGACGTCCGCACCCTGGCGCGGGGCGAGGTCTTGGTGCTGCACCGGGCGCTGCGCCCGATCCTCGCGCGCACCATCGACGTCGCCGCCCGGCGAGACTGGAAGGTTCTGCGCGGCGACGTCGCCGCGGTCCGCGAGGGCCGGCCGCTGGTTGGCCCCAGCGGCTACGCCCTGCCGGCGGCCCCGACCGCGCTACACCGCGGTGGTCGAGCCAGGGCCGCGACACCATGACCCCCTCTCCGCAGCTCGGGCCTGGTCCCACAACGCGCTGCTGCTTTCCACACTCGGGCCTCGCAGCTAGCGCCGCTTGGGCTGTAGGTGCGCTTCGAGGGCGACGGCGATGAGTTCGCTGCGAGAGTCTGCGCCGAGTTCGGAGACGAGGTCGTCGAGCACCTTGATCTCGTCGGCGGTGGCTTGCAGAACCCACGGCACCATTCGGGTCTCTGGTTGGGCCGAGGTGCCGAATCGGCGGCGGGTCCGTGCGGGGAACAGGCTGTCGGGCTTGCGCTGGACTGTTCGTCGGTGCTGCAGTAGCTGTTGTAGGCTGGAGAACGTCGCGTCGATCGCCTCGAACGCGATCTCGGCGTTGGTGGCTCGGTCGCGCGCCCGCCGCTGCTGGGCGGCGGTCTTGATCGCGGGCCGGACGTAGGTCGCGACCTGGAAGCTCTGACTCCGACTCACCTGCGCAGGCGCGGGCTGGAGACGACGCGATGGCGTTCTGGGGCGAGAGCGTGCCTCCGGACTACTGTCAGGCCCGGCCGTCACCTCGTCGTCGACCACGGCGGCGTCTTCATCGGGGCGCTCGGCCATCGGTGCTGGCAGCGGCAGATCGGGGTCCACATCTCGCGGCGCCGCCGTGGCCCTGCCGGCTGACCGAGGCGGGAGTAGCTCTCCAAGTCCTGCGCGGGCCGATCCGCCGAACTGCTCGCTGAGATCGGGCATCAGACCACCACCTCCTGTTCCTCGGCCGATTCCATATCGCGGAGCACCGTCAGGATCTCAGCGGCGAGCTCGCGGTAGTCCGCTGCCACGCTGGCGGCCGTTGCCGACACGCGCTGGATGGGCTTGCGGGTCGGGTCTCGGAGCGCCTCCCACCAAGCGGGCTGGCCGGCTGCCTCGATCTCGAGCTCGTGGGCGAGTTTGCCGAGCTTGCGCGCCTCAAGCGCGGGCCGCTCTGCGTGCCGGATGACGCTGCTGAACAAGGGGCTGTTGCCGCCGAACGCATCTGCTATCGCGGTACGGGCCTCGAGGTGAATCGCTGTGGCGTTCGTGCCGGTGGCGAACAGGACCGAACCGAGCAGACGCAGGTATGGGTTGATCCGCCGCGCTTTCTGGAATCGCTCAGCGACAAGACCCATGCCCACCAGCCCCCCGATGTCGGTCTTCGTCGGCATCAACACCCAATGCGCGGCTGCGAGCGCGAGATCGGTGAGGATGTAGTTCTCGGGCGGAGTGTCGATCAGGATCACGTCGTAATGCTCGGCGACTGGGGCAATGACGTCGGCCAGGGAGAGGTAGGGGTCGCGGACATCCTCCCGCCCGGCCCCCATCTGTTTCGACACCATGAGCGGGGTCAGCGCCTCGAGACGTGTTCCGCCGTGGACCAGATCGAGATTGGGACGCACGCCGCTCGCTACGTGTAGCGGCTGCTTGCCCTCGAGGACGATCGCAGTCAGAAGTCCATCGCCTTGATCGTCGGCAGATGTCCCCCGGGTTCCCAGATCATCTGCAAGATTGGCCTGCCGGTTGAGATCGACAAGAAGCACTCGGTAGCCCGCGGCGGCAAGTTGTCCTCCTACGTTGGCGACTATTGAAGTCTTCCCTACCCCCCCTTTGTCATTGGTTACTGCGATGACACGTGCCAGTACTTCTCGATAGTCAAGCTGCTCAGCGTGTCTCGGCACTGGCGAGTCCTTCCACGGGTTCCTTGATGTACAGACTCACAGCGTCGCAGGCAAAGGCCCAGGTGGGCTAGCAGCGACACGCCGGGACTTGGCTGTGGCGTACGCTCTTACGTTACATGCGGACGCGCGAGCAGCGAGACGGACTACTGGACTAACTACCATCTGCACTATTGCTTACAGCGCGCTGAGCAGGGAAAACCAGACGTGCCTAGCCCGGTTATGCACCGTGTTCACCATCCGTTGCTGTGGGGGTCGTGGGTGCAGCGGGTAGTGGGGGTGTCGCGGTTGACGTGGAGCCAGCCGAGTTCGTCACACAGCTGGCAGGCGTTGATCGCGGCGCGCGTGGCGGCGACAGCGGCTCGGTGGGCGGTGTCGATCTCGGCTTCGCGGCGCTGCTGGAACAGGTCGCTGTGGCGTTCGACGTGGAGGACGACGCGGAGTTTGCTG
>JAKDLE010000597.1 GCA_030453005.1 Pseudonocardia sp.
GCAGCGACCGCAAGGACGACGATTTCCGCGACGACGGCGACTGGGAACCGGGCGGCGAAGCCTGGCAGGAAACGCCGGGCTGGTCGGGCCACGACGACGACGGCGACGCCACGCCCCACGGCCGCCGTACTAGGGTCCACCCATGAACGAGGTCGTGCGCATCGACGTCGCCACCGCAGCGCCGTACCCCGTTCTCGTGGGGCGCGGCGTGCGTGCGCAGGTCGGCGAGACCGTCACCGGGCTGGGCGCGCGGGCGGCGGTGGTGGTGCACCAGCCCCCGTTGGCCGATGCCGCCGAGGAGCTGCGTGTCGCGCTCGCCGGGTCCGGGGTCGACGCTCACCGCATCGAGGTGCCCGACGCCGAGGCGGGCAAGACGCTCGCCGTCGCCGGGTTCTGCTGGGAGGGCTGCGGCACCCTCGGGCTCACCCGTGGCGATGTCGTGGTCTCGCTGGGCGGCGGGGCCGTCACCGACCTGGCCGGGTTCGTCGCGGCCACCTGGATGCGCGGCATCCGGGTGGTGCACGTGCCCACCACGCTGCTCGCGATGGTCGACGCCGCGGTCGGCGGCAAGACCGGGATCAACACCGCGGCGGGCAAGAACCTCGTCGGGTCCTTCCACGAGCCGTCGGCGGTGCTGGTCGACCTGGCCACCCTCGACACGCTGCCCGACGCGGAGCTGGTGGCGGGCAGCGCCGAGATCATCAAGGCCGGGTTCATCGCCGACCCAGTGATCCTCGACCTCGTCGAGCGCGACCCCGCCGCCGCACTGGCCCCCTCCGGCGACGTGCTGCCCGAGCTGGTGCGCCGCTCCATCCAAGTCAAGGCCGACGTGGTGGCGGCCGACCTGCGCGAGTCGCACCTGCGCGAGATCCTCAACTACGGCCACACCCTCGCCCACGCCGTCGAGCGCCGCGAGGACTACCGGTGGCGACACGGCGACGCCGTCAGCGTCGGGCTGGTGTTCGCCGCCGAGCTCGCCCGCGCGGCCGGGCGCCTCGACGACGCCACCGCCGACCGCCACCGCACGGTGCTGTCGTCCGTCGGGCTGCCGGTGGGCTACCGGCCGGGTGTGCTCGACGAGCTCGTGGAGACGATGGCGGGCGACAAGAAGGCACGCGCGGGCCTGCTGCGCTTCGTCGTGCTCGACGGGCTCGCGAAGCCCGGACGGCTGGAGGGCCCGGACCGCGCGCTGCTCGAGACGGCGTACGCGGCGCTCACCTCGTCCGGGGCGTCGTCGTGACGGCGGTGCTCGTCCTCAACGGCCCCAACCTCGGACGCCTGGGCACCCGCGAGCCCGCCGTCTACGGCTCGACCACCCACGCGGACCTGGTGGACCTCTGCGAGCGCACCGGCACCGAGCTGGGCCTGGCCGTCGAGGTGCGCCAGACCGACCACGAGGGCGAGCTGCTCGGTTGGCTGCACGCCGCGGCCGACGCGGGCACCCCCGTGGTGCTCAACGCCGCGGCCTGGACCCACACCTCGATCGCCGTGCGCGACGCGTGCTCCCAGCTCACCGCGCCGCTGGTGGAGGTGCACATCTCGAACGTGCACGCCCGCGAGGAGTTCCGCCACCACTCCCACATCTCGGCCGTGGCCAGCGGCGTGATCGTCGGTCTCGGCGTCACCGGGTACGCCCTCGCGCTGCGTTGGGTCGCCGAGCAGGCGGGTCAGTAGCGCGGGTCGCGGGGGTCCGCGCGCGGCGTCGGGTAGGCCTCCTCCCGCGCGACGACCGGCGGCGCCCGACGGGCCAGGGCCAGGCCGGCGATCAGCCCGATCACTCCGGCGGCGGCGAGGATCCAGCCGATGAGGTCCAGGCCGACGCCCTCGACGTCGATGTTGACGGAGAACGCCGAGCGCGAGGCTGCGTCGATGGTCGGCTCGCGAGCTCGCTGACGCACCCGAGGGCGATCAGGGCGATGCCCGGTCCGATTCTCCTGTCGCCCACTGCCCGTTCCGGCGCCCCTTCACGCATCGGTTCCCGCCGTAGGGTGACGGGCATGTCCATCTCCGCCCGTCGTGCGGCCCTGCGCGAACTGCTGCACGAGACCGGAGTCGACGCGCTGCTCGTCACCGACCTGGTGAACATCCGCTACCTCACCGGCTTCACCGGTTCGAACGCCGCGCTGCTCGTGCACGCGGGAGGCGACGCCGCGAGCCGCTTCTGCAGCGACGGCCGCTACCGCACGCAGTCGGCCCGGCAGGTGCCCGACCTGGAGCGGGTGGAGGACCGTGCCAGTGCCCTCGCCCTGGCCGCGGCGGCGGCCGGGTGGGGAGTGGCGCGGCTGGGTTTCGAGTCCGACGCCGTCACCGTCGACGCCCACGCCGCGCTGGACGCGGCGGCCGAGGGGGCCGCGCTGCACCGCGCGCCCGGGCTGGTGCAGCGGCTGCGGCTGGTCAAGGAGGCGGGCGAGGTCGCGGCCCTGCGCACCGCGTGCGCGATGGCCGACGCCGCACTGGCCGACCTGCTCGCGGCAGGAGGGGTGCGGCCCGGACGCAGCGAGACCGAGGTCGCCCTCGATCTGGAGAGCCGGATGCGCGGCCACGGGGCGCAGGGGCCCGCGTTCGAGACGATCGTCGCGACGGGCGCGCACTCCGCGGTGCCGCACCACCGGCCCACCGACGCGGTGCTCTGCGCCGGTGACCTCGTCAAGATGGACTTCGGGGCGCTGCACGCCGGCTACCACTCCGACATCACCCGCACCGTCGTCCTCGGCCCGGCCGCGGTCTGGCAGCGGGAGCTGTACGACCTCGTCGCTGCCGCGCAGCGGGCCGGACGCGACGCGCTCGCCCCCGGCGCCGATGTCGTCGCCGTCGACGCCGCCGCCCGCACCGTCTGCGCGGACGCGGGCCGCGCCGAGGAGTTCGTGCACGGCCTCGGCCCCCGTGGGGGGCTGCAGCTCCACGAGGCGCCCGCGCTCTCGCCGACCGGCACGGGCCCCCTGGCCGCG
>JAKDLE010000598.1 GCA_030453005.1 Pseudonocardia sp.
GGAGCGCGGCGAAAGCTGACCAGACGGGCCATGACCCGTGGCGCGACCCCGGCAGCGGCGTCGCACTCGGCCCACCCGCGCTGGAGGACGAGCCCACCGCGCGCGCGCCGAGCGGGGAGGGGGCGCGGCTGAGCCTGCGCGAGCTGCTGTTCGGGCACCGCGTGCAGCCGCGGGCGCTGGCCCTGCTGGCGGTCGTGGCCCTGTTCATCGGAGCTGCGGGCGGCCTCGTCGGCCGGCTCACCGCCGAGGGCGCCGACGCCCTCACCGAGCCCGACGTCACCCTCGCGGCCGTCGCCCCGGCCAAGGAGCGCCCGATCGGCTCGGTGGCCGACATCGCGGCCCGGGTCGTGCCCGCCGTCGTCTCCATCGAGGTCCGGGTGGGCGACCAGGGCGGCACCGGCTCCGGCGTCGTGATCGACGCGGGCGGCTACGTGCTCACCAACAACCACGTCGTCGCCCCGGCGGCGGAGGTCGAGGGGGCGGAGATCGAGGCGGTCTTCAGCGACGGCACCCGCACACCCGCCCAGATCGTCGGGCGCGACCCCAAGACCGACCTCGCCGTGATCCGCGTCGGCGTCACCAACCCGGTGGTCGCGCAGATCGGCTCGTCGGCGTCGCTGGCCGTCGGCGACGGCGTGATCGCGATCGGCTCGCCGCTCGGGCTCGCGGGCACCGTCACCGACGGCATCGTCAGCGCGCTCGACCGGCCGGTGCGGCTGGAGGGCGGCGACGTCAACGCGGTGATCGACGCGATCCAGACCGACGCGGCGATCAACCCCGGCAACTCCGGCGGCCCCCTGGTCGACTCCACCGGCGCGGTCGTGGGCATCAACACGGCCATCAGCAGCCTGGGAACGGGCGAGGGCGGCTCGATCGGGCTCGGGTTCGCCATCCCGATCGACGACGCGCGCGTCATCGCGGAGGAACTGATCCGGACCGGCGTGGTGCGCCATGCCGATCTGGGCGTCAACGCGCGGTCGGTCGAGGACGACACCAGCGCGGGTGCCCAGGTGGCGAACGTGCAGCAGGGTGGCGCCGCGGCGGCCGCCGGGATCGTGCAGGGCGACGTGATCGTCAAGCTCGGGGAGCGCCAGATCTCCGGCGCCGACGAGCTGGAGGTCGCGGTGCGCGAGTTCGACCCGGGGGCGCAGGTGCCGGTCGAGCTGGTCCGCGAGGGCCGCCCGTTGACGGTCACGGTGGTACTGGCGTCGGACTGACGTCGGCGGGCCCGTAGCATGGCGGTGTGTTCGACAGCGTCGGTTGGGGCGAGATCCTGATTCTGATCGTGGCCGGGCTGTTCATCCTCGGCCCGGAGCGGCTGCCGGGGGCGGCGGCCTGGCTGGGGCAGACGATCCGCCAGGTCAAGGAATACGCCACGGGTGCCCGTGACCAGCTCAAGGGCGAACTCGGACCGGAGTTCGACGAGCTGCGCAAACCCCTCGACGAGCTCCGCAGCCTGCGCAACTTCAACCCGCGGACCGCGGCCACCCGCGCCCTGTTCGACGACGACCCGGCGGAGAAGCCCAACGGCTACACCCCCCGCACCTCCACCACCGCTGCTCCGAACATGACGAAGAACGGCAGCTCCACCCCGCAGGTGCACCCGGCCACCGGCCCCGAGCCGCCGTCGCTCGCCAAGAACGAGCGCCCCCCGATCGACCCCGACGCGACCTAGAGCTCCTAGGGGCGGGGGCGCCGCAGGTGCCAGTCGGTGGCCTGCTGGAACGCGTGGGCGGCGGCGAGCACCGCGGCGTCGGCGTGCCGGGGCCCCACGATCTGCAGGCCGATGGGCAGCCCGGCTGGGTCTGTGCCCGCTCCGCCTGCGCTCCGCGGGGTCGTGAACCCGCACGGCACGCTCGCCGCGGGCTGCTGGGTCATGTTGAACGGGTAGGAGAACGGGGTCCACGCCGTCCAGGTCTGCCGCGGCCAGCCCGCGGGTGCGTCGACGCCCGCCTCGAACGCGGCGATCGGCATCGTCGGGGTGAGCAGCAGCGCGTGCGTCTGGTGGAACTCGCCCATCAGCTTGCCGAGGTCGTTGCGCACGGCCATCGCGGTCAGGTACTCCACGGCGGTCGACCGCGCACCCTGCTCGGCGGCCAGCACGAGCGCCGGGTCCATCATCGCCCGCTGCTCCGGGCCGAGGTTCTCGATCGACTTCGCCGCCCCGGCGAACCACAGGGTCTCGAACGCCTCCACGGGGTCGGTGAAGCCCGGGTCGGCGTCGGTCAGCACGGCGCCGAGCGACGCGAACACGTCCACGGCGGCGGCGAACGCGGCGGCCACCTCGGGGTCCACGTCCGCGTAGCCGAGCGTGGGGCTCACCGCGATCCGCAGCCCGGCCACCGAGGCCTCCCCGAGGCGCTCGCTCGTCCGTGCGGCGGGGGGCAGGGCCCACGGGTCGCGCGCGTCCGCACCGGAGATCACGTCGAGCAGCAGAGCCGAGTCGGCCACGCTGCGCGTCATCGGGCCGACGTGCGCGAGGGTGCCGTATGGGCTGGCCGGGTGGTGCGGCACGCGCCCGTAGGTGGGCTTGATCGTGGTGGTGCCGGTGAAGGCGGCCGGGATCCGGACGGAGCCGCCCCCGTCGGTACCCAGGCTCAACGCTCCCATCCCGAGCGCCACCGCCGCCGCGCTGCCGCCGCTGGAGCCTCCCGCGGTGCGCGTGGGATCCCACGGGTTGCGGGTCACGCCCGTCAACGGCGAGTCGGTGACGCCCTTCCAGCCGAGCTCCGGAGTGGTGGTGCGGCCGATGACCACGACCCCCTGCTCCCGGATGCGCGCCACCGAGGGGGCGTCGACCTCCCAGGGGCCCGCGGGGTCGACGGTGTGTGATCCGCGCAGGGTGGGGCGGCCCGCGGTGAGCAGCAGGTCCTTGATCGAGGTCGGGACGCCGTCGAGCGCGCCCCGGGGCTCGCCACGGTGCCAGCGCGCCTCCGACTCCTTCGCC
>JAKDLE010000599.1 GCA_030453005.1 Pseudonocardia sp.
GGCGGGGGCCCCCGGAGTCGGCATTGGAGAGGGCGGGGCGGCCGGGGGGGGCGGCGGTCCTCGCCGCGGAACCACCCGCCGACGCGCTGCGCACGCTCGCCGGGGCGACCGGGTCGCGGGGCTGGGCCAGGCAGACCGCGCGGATCCACCGTGCGCTGATGACGGCGGAGATCCGCGAGGTGCTCGCCGTGCCCGGAGGGGTGACCGCGCTGGGTGCGGTCACCGGCTGGCCGCCGCTGCACCTGCTCGACCGGCTGCCCGAGGACGAGGACCGGGCCCGGTCCGAGATCGAGGTCGCGTTGGGCACCGCCCCGGCGGAACACGTCCCGGCGCTGCTCACGACCGCCCACCGGCACGGGCTGCGTCCGGTCACCGGCAACGTCCACGTGGCGATGTACGACTTCACCGCATGGTGGCTCCAGGCGGACGCACCCGAGCTGGAGTTCGGTGCCTGGCCCGCACCCCCGGAGGCGATCGACTGGGTGCGCGACCTGCTCCGCTCCTGGTTGCAGGGTCACCGCAGCGTCGCGCTCGACGTCATCCGTCGGCGCTGGTGGCGCCCGCTGCGCACCCAGGTGATCGACCCGAGCGACGAGCTGGATGCCGTGGTGATGGCGGCCGCGTACGACGAGCTGCGCGGCCAGGAGCGGGATCGCCTCGTACGGGAGGTCCAACAGCTCGCGGCGGAGCGTGAGCCGCGCGACCCCGAGGCCGGCATGCTGGCGTGGCGGGCCATCTTCGCCACCCGGTCGCCGACGACGGCGGAGGCGGCTCACTTCGCCGCGACCTGGCTCGAATCCGGTCGGATGATCGCCCGGGAGGTGCTGTCGCGGGTGGTGGAGGTTCTGGAGCGAGAGGTCGAGCCGTCGGCGGAGGCCTTGTTGATGATCACCAGAATGCGCGAGCTGGGGTTCCCCCTGCCGGCTCGGCTAGCCGAGGTCCAGATGCGCGACGACGCCGTGCGCCACGTCGTACGGGTGCTGCGTGAGCGGCGGGCTGCTCCCGGCGACGCCACCCGGCTGGCCGGCGCACTGAACGCCGCGGACCTCTCGATGCTGGAGGCGCAGCTCGGTGAGCTCGTCGACGCGCTGGTCGCGGCACCCGTCGACGTCGCTGTCGCGGTAGTCGAGGGGTGCCTGCGCCGTCCTGCGTCGCCGATCCACCGTGAGCTGGAGAAGCGCTGGCCATGCCCGGGTGGGAGACCCTCACGGGAAGCCCTGCGCGCCGCGCGGCTCAGCTTCGTCCTCGCCTCGGGCGAGGGCCGAGACGCCGAGCAGCGAAGAGCGCTCGCACAGCATCTGAGCAGGCTCGCTGATGCCGTCGCGACCGCGGACCGGGATGTCCGGCGCGGGATCGCGCGGCTGCTGCCGTCGGAGTCAGACGTCGACCGATGGGAGCGGTGGCTCCGCGAGATCGAGCCGCGAAAGGTGAAGCGCGGGTTGAACGCACTGACCCAGGCGGTGCTGGATGTCGCGTCGAGCAAGAAGGACGGCTGAGGATGGACGACGGGTGGGTCGTCCTGATTGCGATCGTCGCCGCGATCGCCGCCTACGTCGGGTTCCTCTACCTCTCCATCGTCTTCGTCGTCGCTCCGGCGGCTCCGTTCGTCGTGCTCGCCGGGGCTGCGGCCGGTGTCCTCGTCGTCGTCGGCGTCCTCGTCGGCACGCTGTTGCAGCTCGGGACTCTGGGCGCGACGACGGTCACGCCGTTCGATGTCCGCAAGCGCCTGCCGAAGCCGAAGTCGAGGTTCGAACGCGACAGTGCCTGGCCCAACTACCTGTTCGCGCAGAGCCGAACCGATCTCACCACGGCGCTCGATCGCACGACGCAGCTGAATGCAGCCATCTGGCTGTGGGTGGCGAAGCCGGTGCAGCAGGAGCGGGCGGTGCTCTGGGTCGGGCCGTTGCTGCTGCTGCCGCTCGGCGCGCTGGTCTCGATGACCGTGGCGGCCGTCGCCGGCGGGTTGGTCGTGTACGCCGTGGTCTGCGGCGTGCTCGGGATCGCCTGGATCGGGTGGGTCGCCGTCGCCGGTGTCCTGCGGACCGTCGACTTCGCACGGCAGCGGATCCGGGGCGCCAAGGCCACCTGCCACCATCCGGGTTGCAACCATCGCAACCGGTTGCCTGCGTACCGTTGCGCCTGCAACCAGGTCCACCACGACATCCGGGCCGGTCGGCTCGGAGCTTTCGTCCGGCGCTGCGAATGCGGCAAGATCCTGCCCACCACGGTGTTCCGGGCGGCGGCCCTGACCCCGATCTGTCAGAAGTGCGGCGAGCCGCTACGCCCCGGCGCGGCCATGCTGACCGATGTGGTCGTGCCGGTCTTCGGGCCCACGTCCGCGGGGAAGACCCGGCTCGTGTACGCCGGGATGATCGCGCTGGCCCGGCACCTGGCGGCGGCGGGAGGCTCCCTGCGTGCCGTCGGCCCGGAGAGCGAGAAGGCGTTCGCCGACGCCACGGCGGTGGTGTCGGCAGGCGAGGACACGGCCAAGACCGCCGCAGGTCGCCCGCCGATCGGGGTCACGGCTCGCCTGACGATCGGGCGAAGGCGGGCTTTGCTGCACCTGTTCGACGCTGCGGGCGAGTTCTACGGCGACCGGGAGCAGGTCGGCGACCTGCCGTTCTTGGACGACGCCGAGGGCTTCGTCTTCGTCCTCGACCCGTTCTCGATCCCCGAGGTCCGCCGGCCGTTGACGGGAGCGCTGGCCGACCGTCTCGCTGAGGCCCACCCGGCCTCGATGAACCCGGAGCAGTCCTACCGTGTCACGCTGCAGTGGCTGCGCGACCAGGGCGTCAAGCTGGGCGGAAAGCCACTCGCCGTCGCGGTCGTGAAGGCCGACCTGCTGCTGGACCTGCCGTCAGCGGCCGGCCTGCAGGCAGGCGCCGGACCGGACGAGATCGCCACTTGGCTGCGCGGGAAGGACCTGGACAACATGCTCGACG
>JAKDLE010000600.1 GCA_030453005.1 Pseudonocardia sp.
GCGACGGCGGCGGCATCGCGCAGCGCAGTCGGCAGCCGCACGGACGTGCCGACCGACTCGGCGTTCACCGAGTCGAGCAGGTCGAGGAGGCGCGTCAGACGCTGATCCATGAGCTGAGATTACCACCTGAGGTACCACACGCCACGCCTTCGGGCGCCTCTGGTGGCACCGCGTCGACCAGCGCGAACCCACTCCGTGTCGGCGAGTCCCGCTCCTACCCGAGGGCTTCCGCGAACGCGTCGTAGGTGTCGTCGCCGAACAGCCAGAACCGGGCCTCGACGACCTCGGGGTGCGCGGCGAGCGCCTCGGCCGTCGCGGCGAGCGCGACGGGCGCGGCCAGCTCCGCCGGGTAGCCGTAGACGCCGCAGCTGATCGCCGGGAACGCGATCCGGGCGCACCCGTGCTCGGCGGCGAGCGCGACGGCCCGGCGGTGGCAGGAGGCGAGCAGCTCGGCCTCGTCCCACCCACCGCCCTCCCACACCGGCCCGACGGCGTGGATGACGTGCCGCGCGGGCAGGTCGCCCGCGCCGGTCAGCACCGCGTCGCCGACCGCGCAGCCGCCGATGCGTCGGCACTCCTCGCGCAGCGCCGGGCCCGCGGCGCGGTGGACCGCGGCGTCGACCCCGCCCCCGCCGAGCAGTCCCTCGTTGGCGGCGGTGACGATCGCGTCGGCGAGGCCGTCGGTGGTGATGTCACCGTGGTGCAGCGTGATGGGCATCCACCGACGCTAGTGCCATGACGGCGGCGGGGAGTGCCCGATCGAGGTCGACGCGGGCCGGTCCGGCGTAGCCCAGCACGATCCCCGCCGTCCTGGGCGGTCCCGCGTGGTGGCGGGCCAGCCCGTCGAGCGCGACGCCTCGGCGCGCGGCGGCGGCGATCACCGCGCGTTCGGCGTCGCCGTCGGGCAGCTCGACGACGACGTGCGCGCCCGCCTCGTCGCCGCGCACCGCCACGCCGGCCTCCCGCAGCCCCGCCACCAGGTCCGCGCGCCGCCCGGACAGCTCGCGCCGCAGCCGTCGCAGGTGCCGGGCCAGGTCACCGTGGTCGGCGAGCGCGGTGAACACGCGCTGCCCGGCGCCGCCGGGTCGGGTACCGGTGGCGTCCCGGTGCGCGAGCACCGCGGCGCGCACCGCGGGCGGAGCCACCAGCCAGCCCACGCCGAGGGTCGGGGTGAGGAGCTTGCTCGCGGTGCCGAGGTGTACCACGACGTCCGGGCCCAGCGCCGCCAGCAGCGGCAGGGGTGCCACGTCGTAGCGCAGCTCGCCGTCGTAGTCGTCCTCGACGACGAGGAACCCCTCGCGGCGGGCCCGCTCCACGAGCGCCACCCGGCGCGCCGCGGAGAGCCGTGCGCCCCACGGGTACTGGTGCGCGGGGGTGCAGTAGACGGCGGCGAGCCCGCGCGGCACGGCGTCGACGACGAGTCCCGCGTCGTCGACGGGCACCGGGACGACGACGAGCCCGGCATCGCGCAGGGCGGTGACCGCCCGCTGGTAGCCCGGTTCCTCCATTCCGACCCGCGCCCCGGCCGGGAGCGTCCGCGCGAGCTCGGCGACCGCGGCGGAGCTGCCCGGCGTGGCCAGCACGGTGGCCGGGTCGGCGGGCAACCCCCGGTGGCGCAGCAGGTGCTCGACGACGGCGGCCCGAAACCCCGGCAGCCCCTCCGCGTCGGGCGCCGCGTCCGGCGGGGCGTCGGCCGCGGAACGCCAGGCCCGCCGCCACGCCGCCCGGTCGAGCGCCTCCAGGCACGGGGTGCCCGCCCGGAGGTCGACGACATCCCCGCGCACCGCGCGCCCCCGTTGCAGGAAGGCCACCTTGCTGCAAGCAGGCTGCGGGAAGGTGGCCTTCCTGCAATGATCACCCGGCATCCGCAGCACGAACGTGCCCGCACCTCGGCGTGCGGTCACCCAGCCCTCGGCGAGCAGCTGGTCGTACGCCGCGGCCGTGACCGTGCGGCTCACCCCGAGCGTCGCCGCGAGTGCCCGCGTGGAGGGCAGCCGGTCCCCCGCCCGCATCGCGCCGCTCGCCGTGGCGCCGCGCAGCGCGTCGGCGATCTGCACGGGCAGTGGGCGGTCCGCGCGACGGTCGAGGACGAGCGGCGGCAGCTCCACGGGTGGCCTTCTGAGTTCGGCTGGTATTGGCCCTCCCACCATGCCACTTCGTCCTCCACGATGGATGCATGACAGCGCTCTCCCCCACACCCCGCAGCACGATCCGGCGCGGTTCCCGGCGCGCCCGCAGCGAGCGCGCCGAGCTGCACGCCGTGCTCGACGCGGGCGTGATCTGCCATCTGGGCGTCGTGATCGACGGCGCCCCGGTCGTGCTGCCCACGGGCTACGGCCGCCTCGGTGACACCCTCTACCTGCACGGGTCCACCGGCGCGGCCTCGCTGCGGGCCGCGGCGCAGGGCGCCCCGGTGTGCGTCACCGTCACGCTCGTCGACGGGATCGTGCACGCCCGCGCGGTGTTCCACTTCTCGATGAACTACCGCTGCGCGGTGGTGCACGGGGTGCCGCGGCTCGTCACCGGCGAGGACGAGCGCCTCGCCGCCCTGCGCGCGATCACCGAGAACATCGCCCCCGGCGCGTGGGACCACGCCCGCGGCCCGAACCGCCGGGAGCTGGCCGCCACCGCCGTGGTCGCGCTCGACCTCACCGAGGCCGCCGTCAAGGTGCGTTGCGGGCCACCCGGCGACGACGACGAGGACGTCACACAGGACGGCGTCACCGGCCGGTGGGCCGGGGTGCTCCCGCTTCGCACGGTCCACGGCGTCCCGGAGCCCTGCCCGCTGCTGCCGGGGACCACGGCCGTGCCCGCGCACGTCTCCGGGCCCGACGACGACCACCGACGGTAGCGGCCGCGCAGGACGCACCGGGCCGCATCGAGGACCCGCCCGGCGTCGTCACCCGCGCGGGCGTCCTCCGTCGCTGGTCGGAAGGGGC
>JAKDLE010000601.1 GCA_030453005.1 Pseudonocardia sp.
TCGATCGCGGTGTCGCGGTAGTAGCCGAGCTTGAGATAGGAGTCCAGGCCGGGATAGAGGGTGCCGGCGGCGGGGGAGAAGCCGGTGAGGATCGCCTCGCCGTCCTTCCACACCTCGACCAGCGCATCCGCGCCGTCGCTGAACACGATGTGGAAGGTCCAGTCCACCCAAGCCCCGGTGACGGCGTCGGCGAGCGGCTCCGACCAGGTCTGCGCACCGTCGGGGTGGCCGTACCCGCCGCTGAGGGCGTATTGCCCGCCCTCGACCGAGAGTTCCAGCGGCGGGGACCCGGTCCCGTCGTTCTTCCATTGCGCGATCAACGACCACCCCGCGTCGGTCGGGAAGCCGTCCTGCAGGAAGGTGGAGAACCCGAACCATCGCTCGTCGCCCTCGCTGAACTCCGGGCCGGGCAGGACCTCGTTGCGCTGCCCCCCACCGGGGATGGTGAACGCGACCGCGGTCTCGCCGTCGCGGACCGGATCGGACACGATCTCCGGCTCCGGGCTTCCCGCCTGCTGGGGATCCCCGCCGTCGGTGAACTGGCTCAGATCCCCGGTCTCGACGTCGGCCTCCCACAGCAACTCACCCGCACCCGCACCCGGCTCGGCCGAACCCTCGTCGGGCCCGGGGTCATCGCTGTCGCGGTTCTCGGAGCTCTGCTCGGCATCGGGCGCGCCGTTGGGGGCGAACCCCGCCCGCGTCAACGCCTCGACCAGGGCGCGGGCCGCAGGATCCTCGGAGGCGGCCAACGCCTCGGCGAGATCCTGCGCGGTGCGCTCCCACCCGTCGCCGCCCGCGTCCGGGTCGGTCTCTTGCCCCGCCGCCGCGGTCCCGGACCCGCTCTCGGTCTCGCTCTCAGCCTCGCTCTCAGCGGGCGTCTCGGTGGGGGTGTCGAGGTCGGCCGGGTCGGCCGCGAACTCGCGCAGCACCTCCTGCGTGGCGGTGTCCGCATCGAGGTTCCCCAGCTCACAGCCCCCGCCGCCGGGCTGCCACGCCCAGGCGAACGCGCCGACGTACCCGTCACCGGTGTAGGCCTGCGCCTTGTCCGCGACCCGGTCTGCCCGCGAGGCGAAGTTCGAGTCGCACCCCTGCCCGGCGGTGATGCCGAACTCGCCGACGATCACCGGTTTCCCGGCGGCGTTGGCCCGCACCCCCGGTCCGTGGTTGGACTCGACCTCCCCCTCGTCGTACTCGTGCATCGAGGCGACGTCGACGCCGTCGGATCGGTGGATGTCGAGGAAGTTGTCCTCGCCGTCCACCCAGTACGGCGCGACTGTTCCCGAGGCGAAGAGCCGGTCCGGGTCGACCGCGTCCGCGGCCGCGCCCATCTCGTCGTAGAACTCGCGCAGCGCCCCGTCCGCGTAGTCGGGTTCGTTGAAGAACTCGAACCAGGCGAACGCGGTCTCGCCTCGGTAGCGCTCCAGCAGCATCTCCATGTGCGCCTGGTAGACCTCGCGCTCGGACTGATCGGCGAACCAGGAGGCGTCCTTGTCGTTCTCCCCGCACCCACCGATCGCGTCGTCGAGGGTGATCGTCAGGTACACGTTGTGCCGTTTCGCCGACGCCACCGCGGCGTCGAGCCGCTCGATGTCCCAGCCGTCGTAGAAGAACAACCGCACCGCGCCGTGCCCGTCATGGCGCATCTGAGAGAACCACTGCTCCACATCAGCGGCGGACATCTTCTCGTCGTCGTGGCCGCAGTCGCCGGACCAGACGAACGAGTTGTAGCCCAGGAACCACCACGGTTCCCCACCACGCAGGATCTGATCCCCCGATACCGTGATCGGCGCCATCGCGCCCGGATCCGCGGCGCCGGACGAGGCGTCATCACCCTCCTCGGCGGTGGGTCCCGGGGACGCTGACCGGGTCGTGCCCGGTTCGGTCTCGGCGCGGATCGCGGACGGGCTCGGCTCCGGCCTGTCGCCGTCCGGGTCGACCGCGCTGGTCTCCGCCGAAGGAGACGAGGGGCTGTCGTCGTCGGCCTGGTCGTCGAGACCGTCGCCTTCCTCGTCCACCCCGCTGTCCTGCGAGGGGCCGCTCTGTTCGTCGGACTCGTCTGGCTCGTCGCTCTGTTCGTCGCGCGAGTCCTCTGGTGGTGGGTCCTCCGGGTCGTCGGGCGAGGGTGTGTAGCCCAGCAGCGCCAAGTCCTGGGCCAGACCCGCGGCCGGGGTGCCCGGCTCGGGGCCGACCAGGGCGAGTTCTGAGGCCAGCACCGTCGCCTGCGCGCGCCACGGCATGAGGTCCCGCCCGACCGGCAACACCACCATCGCCGCAGCAACGGCGAGAGCACCGACCGCGGCCACCACGGCGCGACGGGGCCGTCCGGCGCGGCGCAACCCGGCGATCACCGAGCCCAGGCACGCACCGCAACCCGCGCGGCACTGACCCGGGCCGTGCAGGAAGCGGCGCCGCACCAACAACCTGGACCCCATCAGCGCAGCCCCAACCGGTCAGAGCACGCCGGCCACGACCCGTAACCGCCACGGTCGGATCGCACCCGCTCAGCGACCTCGATCTGCTGCTCCCGAGTCGCCCCGTCCGCGGTAGCGGCATACTCCTCACCGCCGTACCCGACCCAGGTAGCGGTATCGAACTGCAGGCCGCCGTAGTAGCCGTTGCCGGCGTCGATCGCCCAGTCGCCGCCGCTCTCACACTCGGCGAGGGCATCCCAATCACCGGACGCCGGCGCATCCACCGCGGCGGCGTCCTGCGGATCCGTGGGCGGAGCCGGATCGGCGCTATCCGCCGGATCGTCGATACCGCCGGACTCGCCGCGCTCGGACTTGTCAGCCCCGGATTGGTCGGGGTCGGTCTCGTCATCGCCGCTGGAGTCGCCGTTGTCCGCGTCGTGCTCGTCGGAGGGACCGCTGGCCTCGATGCCCGCCTCGGCGAGGGCGCGGGCGAGCTCCTCGGCGACCGGGTCGTCGACGCCGGCCAG
>JAKDLE010000602.1 GCA_030453005.1 Pseudonocardia sp.
ATGCCGCCCCGGCTCTCGCCGCTCGACGCCTCGTTCCTCTACCTGGAACAGCCGACCACGCCGATGCACGTCGGCGCGGTGTCGGTCTTCCGCCGACCGAAGGCCGGGTTCGACTACGACGGCCTGGTCGACCTCGTCGAACAGCGCATCGCGCTCGTTCCGCGCTACCGGCAGAAGGTGCGGCACGTCCCCGCCAACCTGGCGCGGCCGGTATGGGTCGACGACGCCGACTTCGACGTGGCCTACCACGTCCGGCGCTCGGCGCTGCCGAAGCCGGGCTCGGACTCCCAGCTCACCGAGCTGGTGGCGCGGCTGATGTCGCGTCCGCTCGACCCCACCCGCCCGCTGTGGGAGATGTACCTCGTCGAGGGTCTCGCGCGCGGCCGCTCCGCGGTGCTCACCAAGACGCACCAGGCGATGGTCGACGGGATCAGCGCGATCGACATCGGGCAGGTCATCCTGGACCTGGCCGAGACCGACGCAGGCGGCCGGGGTGGCGCGCGGGGCACGAACACCCATCCCGAGCTGTGGATGCCGCGCCCGGAGCCCACCGACGTGCAGCTGGTGATGGGCGCGGTCGCCGAGGCGGTGGCCCGGCCCGGGCTGGTCGTCGAGGGCGTCCGGGACGCGGCGGGCGACGCCGTGGCCACCGTGGGCAAGGTCGTCGGCGGACTGGGCCAGCTGTTCTCGATGGCGCGCACCGCCAGCCGTCGCGCGCCGGGCACCCCGCTCAACGTCGACATCTCCACCCAGCGCCGGTTCGCGATCGCCCGCACCGAGCTGGATGCCTACCGCCGCGTGCGCGCGGCCCACGGCTGCAGCGTCAACGATGTGGTGCTCTCCGTCGTGGCCGGGGCCCTGCGCGACTGGCTGCTCACCCGCGGGGAGCCGGTGAACGCCTCGTCCACGGTGCGGGCGATGGTGCCGCTGTCGGTGCGCGGCGAGGCCGACGTGCCCAGCTCGGCGACCGCCGGGCCGCTGGGCAACCGCGTGTCGTCGTTCATCGTCGACCTGCCCGTCGGCGAGCCGAGCCCCGTGGTGCGCCTGCACCACGTCACCCACGCGATGCGCGAGCACACGGCTTCGGCGCACTCCGTCGGCGCCGACACGCTCGTGCGGATCGGCGGTTTCGCCCCGCCCACGCTGCACGCCCTGGGCGCACGCGCGGCGAGCGGCATGTCGAAGCGGATCTTCAACCTGGTGGTGACGAACGTGCCCGGCCCGCAGTTCCCGCTCTACGCCGCGGGCGCCCAGATGCTGGAGATGTTCCCGGTGGTACCGCTGGCCAAGGGCCAGGCGCTCGCCATCGGGCTCACCTCCTACGACGGTGGCGTCTACTACGGTTTCAACGGCGACCGCGACGCCATGCCCGACGTCGAGGTGCTCGCCGGCCTCGTCGACGAGGCACTCGACGAGCTGGTAGGGACGGTGTCGTGAGGGTCTATGTTCCGGCCACGTGGCTGATGCTCCAACGAATGGTGAAGAACAACCGCCTCGACCCGATCGGCGGCACGGCGTTCGCGCTCACGCCCAAGCTGCGCGAGTCATACACCACCGGTGACGACGAGGAGCTCGAGTACGCCGCGATGGCCGAGGCCGCGCGGGCGTCGCTGCGGCTGCTCGGCGTCGAGTTCGGGATGGGCGAGGACGACGTCCCGGCCCGCCGCGTGGTGATCGCCGCCGACCTCGACGACGTCACCCTGCGCCCCGACCTCGACGACGGCGCGGTGCGGATCTCCGGTGGCGTCCCGATGGCGTCGATCGCGGCCGTGCACGTCGACACGGAGGAGGCCGCATACGACGTCCGGCAGGCCGCCGTTGCGGTGGACGCGGCCGACATGGGCGACCTCGACGCGGAGTTCCTCGTCGGCAGCGCCGAGGACCACGAGCTGGCCTGGTACGACCCGTCGGAGATCGCGTTCCTGGTGGAGCTCGGTTAAGAGCGACCGGCAAATGATGGGCCCGGCTCGCGCCGCCCAGGCGTTACCCTCGCGGCGTTGTGGTCGCCGTCGCTCCAACCACGGGCTCGCCCGCTCCTCCGCCTTGCGATGCGCCCACCTGGACGCCGCTCCCTGATCGAACCCCTCATTTGCCGGGCGCTCTAGCCTGCTCACCCGACCAGTGAGGTGGCGGGCGGCTCGATCTGCACGGGCTGGCCCCAGCCGCGGTAGTAGCCGGTGACGGCGAGGGTGCCGGTCCCGGGCAGCTCCTGGCGGGCGGCGCTGCGCAGCAGCCGGTGGGTGGCGTCCACCCACAGCGTGGAGGTGACGCGCGTGACGCCGTTGCGGACCTGTTGCTCCAGCTGGGCCTGCACGGTCGGGTCGGATGCCACCTCGGCGGCCCGGGCGAGATCGGTGACCAGCGTGTAGCGCACGGCCGGTGCCCCGT
Organism: Pseudonocardia sp.; assembly: GCA_030453005.1. Classification (GTDB taxonomy): domain Bacteria; phylum Actinomycetota; class Actinomycetes; order Mycobacteriales; family Pseudonocardiaceae; genus Pseudonocardia. The sequence continues at coordinate 2,389 of JAKDLE010000602.1, forward strand.
CGACCACGTCGTCGTCGGCGGCGGCGACCAGCGTGGCCTCGGAGTAGCGCGCGAGGGTGCCGGTGGGGTGGGCGCGCTGGCTGATCGAGTCGGCCAGTGCCACGAGTCGCCGCGACTCCGGATCGGTGTCACCCGCCTCGACCCGCACCCACGGCCGGTCGGGCTCCTCGCCCGGCGGCGACGGCATCCGCAGGTACACCGCGTCGGGCAGCACCACGAACCCGGTCTCCTGCGGTTCGACGTCGGGCTGGGTGACGACCTGGGTGAACTCGATCTCGAGGTCGGTGTCGGTGATCCGCAGGACGCCTGCGCCGGTGAACCGGACGCGGGCGTCCCCCACGCCCACCAGGTCACCCCGCAGGCTGAACTGCGCGGTGCGGTCGGCGCGCTGCTGGGCGGCCACCGCCGTGATCAGCTCGTCGACGTCGTAGTAGCGCGTGAGGGCGGGGGGCTCTGCCGCGGCACCACAGCCCGCCGTGACCAGGAGGACCAGCAGGAGGGCGAACAGCGGCCGGGCGGTGTGCAACACCTGGGAGCCCTCCTCGTCGCG
>JAKDLE010000603.1 GCA_030453005.1 Pseudonocardia sp.
AGGCCTTGCGGACCGGCTCGAGCAGACCGGTGTCGACGTCGTAGACGCCGTCGTCGGTCCACACGTGTGCGACGGCCTCCGCGGAGCCGCTGTCGATGGCGGGGCCGTAGGAGGTCATCAGGTCGACGATCGCCTGTCGGTCCTCGAGGTATGCCACCCGGTCGGAAAGTTCACGCAGCAGGCGTGCCGTGTCGCTGTCTGTCATGTACTCCAGTTCGCCATGCGTGCGCGCTGCCGCGCCCGGGTTGTCTCGGCCACCGGGAAGCGGGCGCAGGGAAGCGGGCGCAGGGAAGCGGGCGCAGGGCTCGGGCGCAGGGCTCGGGCCCGCAGGCTCCAAGGCTCAGAGCCGCAAGTCGTGGCGTCTCCGGGCGGCGCAGGGGCGGGGATTAGGGTCGTGCACGTGGCAGCCGAATCAATTCCGCCCGCGGCGGGGCTACCCGCCGACGCAGTGTCCTCGATCGACTCCGAGCACATTTGGCACCCCTACGGGGCGTTTCCTCCGTCTACGACGCCGCTCGTGGTCGAGAGCGCGGAGGGGGTCCGTCTGCACCTTGCCGACGGCCGTGAGTTGGTCGACGGCATGAGTTCGTGGTGGGCGGCGATCCACGGCTACCGCCATCCGGAGCTCGACGCCGCTGTGCGCAGCCAGCTGGACAAGATGAGCCACGTGATGTTCGGCGGGCTCACCCACGAGCCGGCAGCGCGGCTCGCGCGCCTGCTCGTCGACCTCGCACCAGCGGGGCTGGAGAAGGTGTTCTTCGCCGACTCGGGCTCGGTGTCCGTGGAGGTCGCGATCAAGATGGCGATCCAGTATTGGCGGGCGAAGGGGCGCCCCGGGAAGCGCAGGCTATTGACGTGGCGCGGCGGCTACCACGGTGACACTTTCGCGCCGATGAGCGTGTGCGATCCCGAGGGGGGGATGCACGCCTTGTGGTCGGACGTGCTCACCGAGCAGATCTTCGCACCGATGCCGCCCCGCGATTTCGACCCCGATTACGTGTTGAACATCGAGCTGCTGCTCGCCGCCCGCGCCGATGAGGTGGCCGCGGTGATCGTCGAACCGATCGTGCAGGGCGCCGGCGGCATGCGTTTTCACGATCCCCGCTATCTCGAGGCGCTGCGGGACTCGTGCGACCGCCACGGGGTGCTGCTGATCTTCGACGAGATCGCGACCGGGTTCGGACGGACGGGCACGATGTTCGCGGCCGAGCACGCGGATGTGCGCCCCGACATCATGTGCATCGGCAAGGCGATCACCGGCGGCTACATGACGCTCGCCGCGACACTGTGCACGGCCGAGGTGGCCGCGGCGATCAGCGGCGGTGATGGGGGCGGGGTGATGCACGGCCCCACGTTCATGGCCAATCCGCTTGCCTGTGCGGTCGGCGCCGCGGCAGTGGAGTTGTTGCTCTCGCGCGATTGGGAGAGCGAGGTCGAGGCTCTCGCCGAGGAGCTCGAGGCGGGGCTCGCCCCGGCGTGGGATCTGCCGAACGTCGTCGACGTACGGGTCCTGGGCGGTATCGGGGTCATCGAACTGGATGCGCCCGTGGACATGGTCACGGCGACGGACGCCGCGGTGGCGGAAGGGGCCTGGCTGCGTCCGTTCCGAAAGTTGATCTACGCGATGCCGCCGTACATCTGCACTGAAGACGAGCTCGCCGTCGTCACGAGTGCGATGGTCGCCGCGGCGGGGAGCCAGTTGGTGTAACCGCATCTCGACGGGACAGTGCCCGGCAGACGAGTGCCCAGCACACCCGCATACTTGAACGGCGTTCAAATGACGTATCGTCGTCGCCATGACGGATGCACACAAGCGATGCGCGGAGGGCGGAAGCCGGGCGCTGGCGTGGTTGGAACAGCTCGACGCAGACCGGCGCGCCGCGGGTCTGCACCGCGATCTGCTGGCCCGTACTTCCGGGACGGAACTGATCGATCTCGCGTCGAACGACTATCTCGGTCTGGTGCGGCATCCGGAGGTGGTCGCCGGCGCCGCCGAATCGCTGCGGCGCTGGGGCACGGGCTCCACCGGCTCGCGCCTTGTCACCGGCACTACGGCCGAGCACGAGACGCTCGAGCGTGAACTGGCCGCCTTCGTCGGATCCGAATCGGGTCTGGTGTTCTCGTCGGGCTACACCGCCAACCTCGGAGCCGTCACGGCACTCGCCGGGCGCGGATCGCTCGTGGTCTCCGATGCCGGCAGCCACGCCTCGCTGGTCGACGCGTGCCGGTTGTCCCGCGCGCGCGTCGCAGTCTCTCCACACGCCGACGTCGAAGGCGTCGCCCGCCTGCTCGCCGAGCGGACCGAGCAGCGCGCTCTGGTCCTCACCGACTCGGTCTTCAGCGCCGACGGCGATCTCGCTCCGCTGCGCTCGCTGCACCGTGTGTGCCGGGAGCACGGAGCGTTGCTGCTGGTGGATGAAGCGCACGGGCTCGGCGTGCGAGGGGCCGGAGGCCGGGGACTGGTGCACGAGATGGGGTTGGCCGGAGAACCCGACGTGATCGTCACGGCGACCCTGTCGAAGTCGCTCGCCGGACAGGGCGGGGTGGTGCGGGGGGGCGGGTCCGAGGTCCTGGTGCCGCGCACCGACGCCGACGGCGCGGTCCCCGGCGGGGATGACCTCGCCGAGTCGGTGCGCGAGCTCCAGGCGACCGGCCACGTGGTCGCGGTGCTGAGCGAGCACCACGACGCCGCGCTCGCTGCCGCCGACGTCGGCATCGGCCTCGTCCCGTCCGGGGGCACCCCGGCTTGGACGGCGGACACGTTGATCCGCACCCTGAGCGAGGCTTGTCTGCTGCTGGAGGCGATCGAACCGGCCCGCCGGGTCGGCCGCCGTGCCGCGCAGCTCGCCGCCGCCGGGTCGGGGCTCGGTGTGCTGCTCGCCCTGCTCGGGCCCCCGGTCGGCGCCCCCGCGCGCGCCTCGGTCGCTGTGCACACC
>JAKDLE010000604.1 GCA_030453005.1 Pseudonocardia sp.
CGCGCGCCCGGCGAGCCGCCGACCTAAACTCTCCCATCATGCGCGTGCACGTGGTCGCCGACGTGCACGGCAGCGTCGACGCTCTCGCCCGTGCGGGCGACGGAGCCGACGCGCTGCTCGTGCTCGGCGACCTGGTCGACTTCGTCGACTACCAGAACCCCCACCGCGGGATCCTCGGTCGCGTTCTCGGCGCCGAGGTCAGCGCCCGCTTCGGGGAGATCCGCACCCACGGCAGGCCCGGCGAGCTGATGGCGTTCGCCCGCGAGGCGTGGTCGCGGGTGCCCGACCCGGCGGCGGTGGTGGCCGACGCCGTGCGCGAGCAGTACGCCGAGCTGTTCGCCGCGATGACGACGCCCACCTGGGCGATCCCGGGCAACGTCGACCTGCCCGCGCTGTGGCCCGAGTTCGTCCGCGACCCGGTCGCGGCCCCGGACGGGCGGGTGGTGACGTTGGGTGGGCTGCGGGTCGGCTTCGTGGGCGGCGCACCGCTGCCGCCGGGGGTCGAGCCGCGCCGCGGCGGGCCGTGGAGGCCGAACCTGCTGCGGGCGCACGAGTACACCGCGCTGGTCGAGTCGCTCCCCGAGGTCGACGTGCTGTGCAGCCACGTGCCGCCCGCGGTGCCCGAGCTGTCCTACGACGTGGTGTCCCGGTCCACCGAGGCCGCGTCACCGGCGCTGCTCGACGTCGTCGCGCGCGACCGGCCGCGCGCCGCGCTGTTCGGCCACGTGCACCAGCCCCTCTGCGCGCGTCGGCGGGTGGGAGCCACCGAGTGCGTCAACGTGGGCCACTTCCGTCGGACCGGGGAGCCCTACGTCCTGCGATGGTGAGGCGCCGCTGACCCTTCGGTAACCTCCGACCATGGCCTCCGCGACCACCTCATCGATCGACATCGCCGCACCAGCGGACAAGGTGATGGCGGTGATCGCCGACTTCGAGTCGTATCCGGAGTGGGCCGAGCAGGTCAAGACCGTGGAGGTGCTCGAACCCGGCGACGGCGGTCGTCCCGCCCGGGTGCGGTTCCAGATGGACGCGGGGCCGATCAAGGACTCCTACACGCTCGACTACAGCTGGACGGCAGACGACCGGGCGGTGAGCTGGACGCTGGTCAAGGGCCAGATGCAGAAGGCGCAGGACGGCTCGTACACCCTCTCGCAGAGTGGTGCGACCACGACCGTCACCTACTCGCTCGCCGTCGACCTGAACATCCCGATGATCGGCATGCTCCGGCGCAAGGCCGAGAAGGTGATCATCGACACGGCGTTGAAGGGCCTGAAGCGGCGGGTCGAGAGCACGAACTGACCGACGGTTACCCTGCGCCTCGTGCGCGTCGTCCTGTTCACCGGCAAGGGCGGGGTCGGGAAGACCACCCTCGCCGCGGCGACAGCCGCCCACCTGGCGCGCTCGGGTCGTACCACGCTGGTCGTCTCGACCGACCCCGCGCACTCCCTCGGCGACGCCCTGGAAGCCGACCTCGGTGGTGAGCCCGTCGAGCTGTCGGACGGGCTGTGGGCCTCCCACATCGACACCCACGCACTGCTCGACCGGTCCTGGGGGCAGCTGCAGGGACACCTGCGCACCCTGCTGGCCGGGGCGGGCGTCGACGAGCTGGTCGCCGACGAGCTGACCGTGCTGCCGGGCGTGGAGGACCTGCTCGCCCTCGGCGAGGTGCGGCGCGCCGCGGAGGAGGGGTCGTGGGACGTCGTCGTCGTCGACTGCGGCCCCACCGCGGAGACGTTGCGCCTGCTCGGGTTGCCCGAGGCACTGTCGAGCTACGTCGAGCGGCTGTTCCCGGCGCACCGCAGGGCGGTGCGCGGGATGCTGGCCGGGCTCGCCCCGGGCGGGAAGGACGCCCTGCCCGCCTGGGAGGCCACGGTCGCCGCCCTCGACACGCTGGCCGAGGACCTCGGTGGGCTGCGCGCCATGCTCGGCGACCACACCCGCACCTCGATCCGTCTCGTGCTCACCCCCGAGCGGGTGGTGGCGGCGGAGACCCGCCGCACCCTCACCGCGCTCGCGCTGCACGGCCTGCGCGTCGACGACCTCGTGGCCAACCGGATCGTGCCCGGCCCGCCGCCGTCGTTGCGCGGACCGGCCGCACGCTGGCTACGTGAGCGGCACACCGAGCAGCAGTCCGTGCTCGCCGACCTCGACGGGATCGGCGTGCCCGTGCGCATCGCCCGCCAGACCGCAGCCGAGCCCACCGGCCTGCCCGCCCTGCTGGACATCGCCCGGGCGCTCTACGGCCGCGGCGACCCCGTGCCCGACGGCGTCCCCGGCGAGCCGCTGATCCAGGTCCGGCGGACCGCGGGCACCGGAACGTCGCGCGACTCGGAGTTCGAGCTGGTGCTGCGGCTGCCCGGTGCGGATGGCGGGGTGCTCGACCTCGCCCGCGTCGGCGACGAGCTCGCCGTGAGCCTGGGCGGCACACGGCGGATGGTGGCGCTGCCGTCGGTGCTTCGAGGTCACCGGGGCCCGGCTCGTCGACGACGACCTGTGCGTCGTGTTCGCCCCCGACCCCGCGGCCTGGATCCGATGACCGGGCGTCCTCCTCACCCCGGGTGCGGCGGCCACGCGGGCCTGGGCGCGGAGCTGCGCGCCGTCGCCGTCCTCGCGATGGACCGGCTCGGGCCTGCGCTCGACCGGGTCCGCGCAGATCCCCCTGGGACCGGTCCCCCCTCCGCCGACACCTGTGTCGTGTGCCCGGTGTGTGCGGTCATCGCCGTCCTGCGCGGCGAGCGACCGGAGCTGGCGGTGCGCCTCGCCGAGCACGCTGCGGGTCTGCTCGCCGTACTCCAGGCCGCGCTGCACGAGGGCGATCCCGCGGCAGGATGGTCCTCCCCGGCGGGCGAGGCGGGAGGCTCGGCGGAGCAGGCGGCTCCGGTGCGACGGGTGGTCCAACGCATCAGGGTGGAGCGCCCCGCACCCGTC
>JAKDLE010000605.1 GCA_030453005.1 Pseudonocardia sp.
CCCTCGGCGCCGCCGGGCCGCGGCGCCCCCCCCGCCGCCCCCCCGCGGGCGCCGCCGCTTCGGCGGGCGGCGCCCGCCCGACCACGGGCCTGGGCCTGCCCTCCTTCGGCGTGCCCGCCGCCGCCACCGCCGGGGGCACCTGCTGATGGCCGAGCGCGAGGAACCCCTGGACGCCGAGCTCGCAGGCATCGCCGAGCACATGGAGCGGCGCACCGACCCCGGGTCCACGGCCGTGACCGTGTCGGTGGGCGTGCTCGTGCTGCTCGCCACCCTGGCCCTGCCGTGGACCGGCTCCACCGCGGGCTGGGAGGTGCTCGCCGGGCTCGATCCCGTGCTCGGCCTGCTGCCGCGGCTGTTCGCGTTCACCGCGTTCGGGTTCGGCGTGGTCGGCTCGGCGTTGGCCCTGGCCACCCGATGGTGGGCGCTGGCGTGGGTGTGCGCGGTGGGGTGCGGGTTCTCCGTCGTCGACGGGGTGTGGGCGATCTGGTCGCGGCAGACCGCGGTGCTCGACGGCGCTCCCGGCCCCGGGTTCGGCCTGGTGCTCGCGGTCATCACCGTGGTGGTGCTGGCGGCGTCCTGGGTGCGGATCGCCCTGCGCCGCTGAGTCGTGATCACCGCCTCGGCAGCATTCCCCGTCAGGATCGTCGGTTCCTCTTCCGGGCCGGTGATCACGCCGCGACGGCGAGGGCTGCCCGGATCTCCGCGACGACGTAGGCCGGGCGCAGGGTGAGGTCGTGCCAGGTGAACCGCAGCAGGTCCCAGCGGCCACGGACCAGTGCGTTGCCCTTGTGGCGGTCGGAGCGGAAGCGCTCGGCGTCGGCGTGCCAGGCCCAGCCGTCGACCTCGATCGCCAGCCTCGCGACGGGGAACGCGAGGTCGACGACCCAGCGTCCGAACGGCAGGCCATGCACCCAGCCGGTGATCCCGGCCCCCCGCAGCAGTTCGATCAGCAGCCGCTCGGCCGCGGAGTCGGCACGGTCGGCGGCTGCGACGAGCAGGCGGCCGGCCGCGGCGGAGCCCGCGGACCCCATGTTCCGGCAGTAGGCGCTGTAGACGCGAGAGAACCGGACGTGCCTCTGCAGCGCTCGGTCGAGGAACACCGACCCGTCCGGCACGGCGATCGCGGTCTCGAGCGCCGTGAGGGGCTTGTCGGTGACCCAGAGGTGGCGGACGCTCATCCGGTCGACCGGGTGCAGGTCGCGTCGGCGGATCTGGACGTCGGACCGGGCACCCGGATTCCGCCGTCGCGGCACGGTCACGATCACCTCCGCGGGCGCCGTCGCGCGCATGCCGTGCCACCAGGCGGCTGCGGGGCCCGAGACCGTCGCGTCGTCGCCGACCCACAGACCGACCGCCCGGACCCGTGAGGCATCGGTAGGCGGATGGCCTCCCACGAGGTACACACGGGGCAGCAGCCGCTCCCAGGCTCCGCCGCGGACCCTGCGTTGCACGGTGGACTCCGAGACGCCGTGAGCCAGCGCCTGCGCATGGCTGATCAGTCCGTCCTGCCGGGACAGCAGATCGTGTATCGCCGTGTCGTTCATCCGGTGAGGATGGACACCGGCGTACCGCCCGCGAGGCCGATTGAGGCAACCCATGACCGATGATCGCCGTCTCGGCAGCCGCTGCCACCAGATTCACCGGTTCTGCTGCCGAGACGACGATCACGGGTCAGCGGTGCTGGACCGCCCGCTCCGCGGTGGCCAGCCACTCGCGCCACTGCTCGGCCTGGCCGCGGGCCTGCTCGGCGCGGCGGGCGTCACCCGAGGCCGCGGCCTTCTCCGCCTGGGCCTCGAACTGGGCCACCCGGTCGCGGAACTGCGCCACGCGCGCCTCGGCCTCGGGGTCGGTGCGCCGCCACTGCCGGTCGCCGGACTCCCGCACCTTCTCCTCGACGGCGCGCAGCCGCGCCTCCAGGGGCCGGATGTCGTCGCGCGGGACCTTCCCGATCTCCTCCCACCGCTCCTGGACCCCGCGCAGCGCGGCACGGGCCGCCGTGGGGTCGCCCAGGTCGATCCGTTCGGCCTCGACGAGCAGCGCCTTCTTCGCCTGGGCGTTCGCGACGAACTCGGCGTCGCGCTCGGCGAAGGTCTCCGACCGGTGCGCGAAGAAGGCGTCCTGAGCGGCGCGGAAGCGCTGCCAGAGGGTGTCGTCGGTGTCCTTCTGGGCCCGCCCCGCGGCCTTCCACTCCGCCATCAGGTCGCGGAAGCGGGCGGCCGTGGAGCCCCAGTCGTCGGAGTCCGCCAGCTTCTCGGCCTCGACGACCAGCTCCTCCTTGCGGGTACGGGCGGCGCCGCGCTGCCGGTCGAGGTCGGCGAAGTGCGAGCCCCGACGACGGTTGAACGCCTCACGCGCCTTGGAGAACCGCTTCCACAGCAGCTCGTCGGTCTTGCGGTCGATGCCGCGGATCGTGCGCCACTCGTCGAGGATCGCGGTGAACCGATCGCCTGCCTGCTTCCAGTGGCTCGCCTCCGCCGCGAGTGTCTCGGCCTCGGCGGCCAGCTCCTCCTTGCGGGCGACGGCGGCGGCGCGCTGGGCGTCGCGCGCCGTTCGGGCCGCGCCCACGGCCTCCTCGGCCATCCCCACCAGGTCGTCGAGGCGAGCCGCCAGCCCGGCGACGTCCCCGACGACCGACGCCTCGTCCAGGCCGGCGCGCAGCCCACGCGCGGCGGTGAGCGTCTGCTTCGGGTCGCCGCCACCCGCGGTGAGCCGGGCCGCGAGCAGCTCGACCTCGGTGAGCAGGTCGTCGAAGCGCCGCGCGAAGTGCGCCAGCCCCTCCTCGGGGGCCCCGGCCTGCCACGAGCCGACGGTCCGTTCGCCGTCGGCCGTGCGCAGGTACACCGTGCCGACGTCATCGACCCGGCCCCAGCGCGACGGGGCGGCGCTCGCGGCGGTCACCGGAGACGGCTGCACGACGACGGCCGCC
>JAKDLE010000606.1 GCA_030453005.1 Pseudonocardia sp.
GGTGTCGAGGTCGTCGTCGTCCGGCTCGCGGTTGGCCTCGTGCTGGCCGTTGGCGTGCGGGCGGGCCCACGGGGACGGGAACGGGATGACCTCGCCACCGGGCCAGATCCGCGGCCCCGGCGCGTCACTGGGTGCGGGCATCTCGTGGTCGGTGGGGTCGATGACCTCCCCGGGCACGACCTGTGGGTGCAGGTAGCCGGTTGGGCCGCCGTGCCCGGTCACCCGGACCCGCAGTGCGGTCCATCGGGCGGCGCACCATGCGGCGACGGCCCGGTACCCGGCTCGCGTCCGAACTCGCGCGGGGCGCGTCGCGTCGGCGATCCAACGGGCAGCGGCGGCGGCCTGGCAGCGGCGCCAGGCCCGGGCCCGGACGGTGAGCGCGTCTGGATGGTGGAAGTCGTGCACGTCGTGGCGGCGCCACGCCTGCTCGGCCCGCCCGACCACTGGCGGCATGTCGCCGCGGAACACCACCACCCGCCCCGGCGGGAGACTCGCCAACTGCGCCGGCGCCAGCACCGGAACCCGGCGAGTGGTGCGGGAGGCGACCCGGCCGTGCAGGTCGGTGGTCGTGATCGGCTCCTCGCGGTCGCCGGCCAACGTGGACCAGTAGTTGAGGTCGTCGCGATCGGCTGTGCCGCCGAACAGGACGCGGGCGCCGGAGTTGTTGAGGATCACCGCGGCCTTCGCCTCGCCGTAACGGTCGACGAGCTGGGCCCGGGACTGAAAGCAGGCCACGATGGACACTCCGCGCCCGCCCATGTCCGCGCTCCACTTGGCGAGCGGGATGGGACAGATCAGCGCGGCCTCGTCGAGGCGCAGCGACAGGGGCGGGTCGAGGCGGCCGCTGGGCTGGTCGGCGGCCAAACGGCGGGCCTCGCGCGCGATATACCCGGTAAGCGCGCACACCAGCGGTGTGACCTGCGCTTCCTCCCCGCCGAGCATGTACACCGTCGCCCGGGATGCGAGCAGCGCGGCGACGTCGAACGGCACCCCGCCGGCCGCGATCGGGGCGGCTGCTTCGCGGGCCGGGCCGTGGGTCAGCCACCCCAGCGCGGGCCCGATGGTCGAGGTGATCGAGGTACGGGTCTTGCTGTTGGTGCCGATGAACTGGGTGATCGAGGCGACGAACGCCTGCTCCGGACTCTTCGTGCGCAGCAGCCCGATGATCTGGTTCGCGTGCTGGTCCAGGTCGGACACCCAGTCCCCGACATCGGACATGGTCAGGCCGCCCAACGCGGCGGCGTGCATGAGCGCCGCGAGGTTGCGGCGGCCCTGCTCGTCCCAGAACTCCCGGTCCCCGCCAGTGCCACGGTTGGCGGCGGCGAGCATGTCCGCGGCACGCTCGTGCGCGGTCTTCGGATCGGCGCAGCCGGTGAGCGGGTCGAACGTGATGGTTGACTCCCGGCCGCCGAGCCCGACGGGATTGAACACGTACACCGGACCGACCTGGGCGCGGAGCGGCCCGATCTGGTCGAGCAGGTCCAGGCGGGTGGAGGTGACCAGGACCGCGCCGGGGGCGTCGATCACGCGGCCGGCGAGCCACTGGGTCTTGCCCTTGCGTGGGCCGCCGAACACCAGGACGACTTCCTCGATCGACGCCCACACCTTCTGCGCGCCGACCCGGCACAGCTCGACGCCCACCTCGGTCGCCGGCAGCGCGAGCAGCTGCAGTGCCCGCTCGCGGCGGTTGCCGGCGGCGAGGGAGGGGCGGACGTTCGGGGCGCGGCGGCGCATCGCGACCGCGGACCCCAACCGGGCGATGTCCGTGCTGGATGCCACGCCGGCCTTGCGGCGGGCCGAGGCGCCCCAGCGGGTGACGGTGGCCATGGTGCGGCCGTAGCGGTGCCACACCAGGGCAGCCAGGACCAGTCCGAGCAGGGTGAGGAGGGCGGGGTGGGTGGTGCGGACGAGCGACATCGCGGGCAGCACCGCGGCTGCCACGCATCCGATCGCGACGGCGTACGCCCCGCGACGCCACGACACCGCGGCGATCACGACCAGCACGCCGAGCAGCGCGAGAACCGAGAGATTCATGACAGAGCCCTTCCTGATCCGTTGACCGCGGACGCCCACTGCGGGGCCGCGTCGTGCTCCGTGCTCGTGCCGGTCGTGCTCCTGCTCGTGCTGGTGGCCGCCACTTCCGGATCGGCGTCAGCCGGATCGGTGGCGTCGGGGGTGCTGCGGGAGCGGTCGATGAGCTGCCGCGCCTCGTACTCACTGATCCCCAGCTCCCGGGCCAGGCGGCGGCGTCCGGCACCGTCGGCGATCAGGGCCGCCGCCCGCACTCCGCGTGGTGCGGGGGCGGGGCCGGCGTTCTCCCAGAACCTGGACAGGCCGTGGTCGTCGAGCTGCTCGGCGTCGAACGCCACGGCGGTCAGCGCGTAGGGCACCGGCTCGTCCAGGTCGACCCGCGACGCCACGCTGGGTACCGCTGGGCCGGCAACGTCGCCGGCTCGGCCGACTAGCACGGCCAGGTGCACGACCGCCCCCAACACCGCGGGGGCGACCGCGGAGACGACGACCACCACCCACCACGCCGGCGCGATGGAGAACGCGGCCAGGCCGTGGCCGAGCGCGTTCGCCGCGACCGACAGCGCGAGCAGCGCGAGTGCGAGGGAGCGGGCGAAGCGGCGCGGTCTCGGCGGACCAGCCACCAAGCCACACCAGCGACCCCGCCGCCGCGCCGGCGTCGACGACGACCGGGAGGAGCCAGGCCAGCCACGGGGCGAAACCGCACACCAGCGCGAGATCGCGCAGCGCGGCGAAGGACAACACCGCGGCCGCCGCCGCCACGATCAGTAGCAGCCCGTAGAGGACCATCCGAGCGCTCACCGGGCACCCCGCGCCCACGCCGCCACCAGCGCACCGCCGCCGAGCAGGACCAGCCCGCCGAGCACCATCGCGACCAGGACGCCGCCGAGCAG
>JAKDLE010000607.1 GCA_030453005.1 Pseudonocardia sp.
GGCGGACGGGGCGGTCTACGCCGGGGTGGGGGGGGCGGGGGGGGCGCCCGCCGCGGGGGTGGCCGCGGCGCCGCCCCGCCCGCTGGGGGGCGCCGCCCGCGGCGACGACCACGGACCCGTCCGGCGGGGTGTGCCGGATCGCGTTGGACAGCAGGTTGCGCACGACGCGGGCGAGCTCAGGGTCGCTGCCGCGCACGACGGGCCACTCGCCGTCCCCCGAGGCGCGCACCCGCACGCCCTTGCGGGCCGCCGCCACGCCCTCGACGGCGACGGCCTCGGACACCACCTCCCGCAGCGGCACCGCGGAGAGCGTGAGCCGCAACGCGCCGGAGGTGATGCGGGAGAGCTGGAACAGGTCGTCGACCATGCCGGACAGGCGCACCGTCTCGCCGCGGATCCGACGGGCGTACTCCACCACCTCGTCGGCGTCACAGACGACACCGTCGGCCACCGCCTCGCTCATCGCCCGGATCCCGGCGAGCGGTGTGCGCAGGTCGTGGCTGATCCAGGCGACGAGCTGACGCCGCGACGCCTCCGCCGCCCGCTCGGCGTCGCGGGCCTCGTGCAGCCACATCACGTCACGGGCGATGCCGCGGCCCAGCATCAGCGCGGCGGGCACGGTGACGGCGGCGACGACCAGGCAGACGATCAACGACCCGGCGAGCTGCGGGGTGTACATGAACCCGCTGACGCCGATGACGCCGACGAGCGCGGCGAGCACCGGGATCAGCACCAGCACCGTGACCGCCGCGGTCAGCGAGTGTCGCCGCATCCGGTGCAGCAACAGCGCACCGGCCAGCGCGACCGGCACGGAGAACGCGAGCGCCAGCGGCACGGTCGCCAGCAGCGTGGACATCACGGCGAGCCGTCGTACCGGTATCCGACGCCCCACACGGTGGCGATCCGCGTCGGTTTCGTCGGGTCGGCCTCGATCTTCTCCCGCAGCCGCCGCACGTGCACGGTGACGGTGGACTGGTCGCCGAAGTCCCAGCCCCACACCCGTTCCAGCAGCTCCGCCCGCGTGAACACCTGTCCGGGACGGCGGATGAGGAACGCGAGCAGGTCGAACTCGCGGACGGTCAACGCCAGCTCCCGGCCCGCGGTCGACACGCGGCGCCCGGGGAGGTCGACGCGCAGGTCGCCGTCGACGACGGGTTCGGCGCCTGCGTCGCGGGCGGGCAGCTCGCGGGAGCGGCGCAGCACCGACGCGACCCGCAGCACCAGCTCACGCGGGCTGAACGGCTTGGTGACGTAGTCGTCGGCGCCGAGTTCGAGGCCCAGCACGCGGTCCTCCTCCTCGCCGAGCGCGGTGAGCATGACGATCGGCACGCCGACGGACTCGCGGCGCAGCCGCCTGCACACCTCCAGGCCGCCGAGGCGCGGGAGCATCAGGTCGAGCACCACCACGTCGGGCACGCGGCCCGCCACCGACCGCAGCGCGGCCTCGCCGTCGCCCGCCACCTCGACGCGGTAGCCCGCGCGGTCGAGGTAACGGCGCACCACGTCGCGCACCGTGATGTCGTCGTCCACGACGAGCGCGAGCGGTCGGTCCGTCACGTTCCCAGGCTATCGACGCGCGGACACCGGTCCGCGGACGTCACACATCGGTAAGCCGTTTCACCCAGCGGGTGCGTCCGGGTGGCCCTAGCTTCACCGATCATGGACGGGCCCATCGACGTCATCCTCCCCTGCCTCGACGAGGCCCAGGCGCTGCCCGGTGTCCTGCGCGCGCTCCCCGCGGGCTTCCGGGCGCTCGTCGTCGACAACGGCTCGCGGGACGGCACCCCGCGGGTCGCCGCCGAGCTCGGCGCCCGCGTGCTGCACGAACCGCGTCGCGGCTACGGCGCCGCCGTGCACACCGGGCTGGAGGGGGCGACGAGCGAGATCGTCGCGTTCGTCGACGCCGACGGCTCGCTGGACCCGGGGGCGCTGCCGGGCATGGTCGCGCTGCTCGCGCACGCCGACCTCGTCGCCGGCCGCAGGCGGCCTGCGGGCCGCGGGGCGTGGCCGTGGCACGCCCGCGCCGCGAACGTGGTGATCGCCGCGCTGCTGCGCCGCCGCGGCGTCGACGTGCACGACATCGCGCCGATCCGGGTCGCCCGCCGGGCCGCACTGCTCGACCTCGGCATCGCCGACCGCGCGTTCGGCTACCCGCTGGAGCTCCTGGTCCGGGCCGGAGCCGCGGGCTGGCGGATCACCGAGGTCGACGTGGACTACCGGCCGCGCACCGGTGGCCACTCGAAGGTCTCCGGCTCGGTGCGCGGCACCCTGCGCGCCGCCCGGGACATGGCCGGGGTGCTGCGATGACGTCTCGCGGACCCGCACTGCTCGTGCTGGCCAAGGCCCCGGAGCCGGGTCGCGTCAAGACCCGGCTCTGCCCGCCGCTGACCCCGGAGCAGGCCGCCGACCTCGCCGCCGCCGCGCTCCTCGACAGCCTCGCCGCCGTCCGCGCGGTGCGCGACGCCGAGCCGGTCGCCGTGCTGACCGGTGACGTCGAACGCGCGGCCCGCCGCCACGCCCTGCGCGCCGCGCTGGCCCGCGTGCACGTCGTCACGCAGCGCGGCGAGGGCCTCGGTGCGCGCATCCTCGCCGCCCACCTCGACACCGCCGCGCTGCTCCCGCACCGGCGCACCCTGCAGATCGGCATGGACACCCCGCAGGTCAGCCCGAAGCTGCTCGCCGACGCCGACACCGTCCTGTCCACGCCGGGCGTCGACGCGGTGCTGGGGCTCGCCCGCGACGGCGGCTGGTGGGCCCTGGGCCTGCGGGACCCGGCGACGGCCGCCCTCGTCTCCGCGGTGCCGACCTCGCGGGAGGACACCGGCGTTCGCACCCTCGCCGCCCTGCGCGGCGGCGGGCTCCGCGTGGCGCTGCTGCCCGAGCTGTCCGACGTCGACACCATGACCGACGCCCGCCTGGTC
>JAKDLE010000608.1 GCA_030453005.1 Pseudonocardia sp.
TGCTGACCACGCACATCGTGGAGGAGGCCGCAGCGGTGGCCGACCGGGTGGTGGTGCTGCACCACGGCCGGGTGGTCGCCGCCGACACCCCGGCCGGGCTCGTCGCGCGGCTCCCCGACCGCACCGTCACCGCCCGCACCGCCCTCGACGACGTCGCGGTCGCGGCGCTGCCCGCCGTGCTGAGCGTGACGCGCGAGGGCGCACACGTCCGCGTCACCACCGCCGCGCCGGAACGGCTGCTGCGCGACTGGCTCGCCGTCGACCCCACGCTCGCCGACCTGCGCGTGGAGGGCGCCGGGCTGGAACAGGCCCTGTTCGCCCTGACCACCGACCGTGCGTCCCGTCTCGCCGGGGTGCCCGCGTGAACGCGGGGACGATCGAGCGGCGCGACGTCGTCCCGTCGACGTGGCGGGTGCTGGGCGTCGAGGTCGGCGAGGGGCTGCGGGCGATCCGGCGCGAGCCCGCGGCGCTGTTCTTCTCGGTGCTGATGCCCGTCGGCTTCTTCGCGCTGTTCTCCTCGATCTTCGGGGGCGGCGCGCAGGGCGGGCCCGGCGGGCTGCCCTACGCCGCGTCCATGCTCGCGACGTACGGCACCTTCGGCGTGGTCTCGGTGATGCTGTTCAACCCCGGTCTCGGGGTGGCCGAGGACCGCACGCGGGGCTGGCTGCGCGTGAAGAAGGTGTCGGCGACGCCGCTGGGCGTCACCCTGGTGGCCCGCGTGCTCGCCGCACTGCCCTACGCGGTGGCCGTGATGCTGGCGATGAGTGCCGTGACGCTGGCGATCGCCGGGCCGGTGCTCGGCCTCGGCGCCTGGCTGCGGCTGGTGGCCGCCCTGGTGCTCGGTGCGCTGCCGTTCGCGCTGTTCGGGCTCGCGATCGGGTTCGTCGCGTCCTCGAACGCCGCCGCGGCGATCGTCAACGCGGTGTTCTTCCCCATGGTCGTGGCCTCGGGGCTGTGGTTCCCGATCGAGCTGATGCCGGGCTGGGTGCAGGCGCTGGCGCCGTGGCTGCCGACCTTCCACCTGTCCCAGCTCGCGGCCGCGCAGCTGACCGGCGCGGGAGCGCTCGGCCACCTGGTCGCGCTGCTGGTGACCACGGCGATCGGTGCCGCCGCAGCGGGACTCGCCTACCGTAATCTGCGCGTGTGAACCGGGTGCGGACGTGGTGGGAGGGCTCGCCGCGGCGCTGGTCGGGCTCCACGCTGTGGACGCTGTTCTGGCTGTCGATGCTCGTCTACCAGCCGATCTTCGACGACCGGAACCGGCCGCTGCAGTTCGTGGTGGCCGCCGCGGTGGCTCTGCTGTTCGTCCCGCTCTACCTCGCCGTGGAGCTGCGCGACGGGCCGGTGCGCCGTTGGGGGCCCGCGGCCACCACCGTGCTCGCCGTGCTGGCCGTCCCGTTCAACTCGGGGGCGAGCGTGCTGCTCGTCTACGCGGCGGGGTTCGCGGGCTCGTACCTGCCCCGCCGCGCCGCCACCCGCTGGTGCGCCGGGCTCACGGTCCTGCTCGGGGTGATCGTGCTGTTCTCGCCGATCCCGTTCCCCTACCGGATCCTCGCCTACGCACCGTCGCTGGTGTTGATCTGGGTGATCGGGCTGATCACGATCGAGGCCGCCGAGTCGGAGCGGGAGACCCGGTTCCGCAGCGCCCGCATCGAGCAGGCCGCCACCCTGTCCGAGCGGGAGCGCATCGCCCGCGACCTGCACGACCTGCTCGGCCAGACCCTCACCGGCATCGTGGTGCGCTCCCAGCTCGCGCAGCGCCTCGTCCCCGCCGATGCGGCGGCGGGCGTCGCCGAGATGGTGGAGGTGGAGCGGGCGGCGCGGGCCGCGCTGGCGGAGGTACGGGCGACGGTGTCCGGGTGGCGGTTCGTGGAGTTCGACGACGAGTTGGCCGCGGCGCGGGGGGCGTTGCAGGCCGCGGGGGTGGAGCTGGTCGTCACCCGGGACCCGGGGGTCACCCTCGTGCCGACGACGGAGACCGCGCTGGCGCTGGCCCTGCGGGAGGCCGTCACGAACGTGGTGCGCCACGCCCACGCCCGCACCTGCACGGTGTCGCTGCGCCACGTCGGGGGCCGGGTGGAGCTGGAGGTCGTCGACGACGGGGTCGGCGGCGGCGCCGTGGAGGGCAACGGGCTCACCGGGATGCGCGAACGCGTCGCCGACCTGGGCGGGGAGCTGCGCCGACGCACGAGCGGAGGCGACCGGACGGGGGGCACCGCGCTGACCGTCGCGGTGCCCGAGGTGGTCGTCACATGATCCGTCTGGTGCTCGCCGAGGACCAGACGATGGTGCTCGGGGCGTTCGCCGCGCTGCTGGCGCTCGAACCCGACATCGATGTGGTGGCCACGGCCGTCGACGGCACGGGGGCGCTGGCCGCCGTCCGCCGCCACGACCCGGACGTGCTGGTCACCGACGTGGAGATGCCCGGTGCCACCGGCCTGGAGGTCGCCGCGCAGCTGCGGGGCGGACGCACCCGGGTCGTGATCGTCACGACGTTCGCGCGGTCGGGCTACCTGCGCCGGGCGATGGACAGCGGCGTCACGGGTTACGTGCTCAAGGACGCCCCGATCGACCAGCTCGTCGACACCGTCCGTCGGGTACACGCCGGCGAGCGCGTCGTCGACCCGGCGCTGGCCGTCGCGGCCTGGGACGCCGCCGACCCGATGACCGACCGCGAGCGCGACGTCCTACGCCTCGCCGCCGACGGGCTGCCCAACGGCGAGATCGCCGCCCGGCTGTTCCTGGCCGAGGGCACGGTGCGCAACTACCTGTCCACGGCGATCACGAAGCTCGGCGTCCGCAACCGCATCGAGGCCGCCCGCGTGGCGCGCGACCGCGGCTGGCTCTGACCCGACGGCCGCACTATAGTGCGGCCATCCGTACTATAGTGCGGCCGTGCAGCTCAACCGGCCCCTG
>JAKDLE010000609.1 GCA_030453005.1 Pseudonocardia sp.
GTTCGCCCAAGAAGCGAGGCCGCTTAAAAATAACAAACAAATCCACCACCGCCTTGGCACGCGCTGCAAATTCGCGCGCTTCGGTACGCAGGCTTTGACGTGCGTCCTCGCGGGGGCTGTTATAAGCCACCACGTCCAAGCCTTCGTGACGGGCGATAAATACCGCGCGATAATCGTGGAAGCGCTGAGAAATAATGGTAAAGCGGGTCAGTCCAAACACCTGCTCGGCGCGCACCATCGCGGTGTCGGCGGCGTCGGGGCACAGGGCGTGCACCCGGATCGGTACGCCGTCGAGGTCGAGGTCGCCCTGCAGGCTCAGGCTGAAGTTGAGCACGGCCGCCTTCGTCGCGGCGTAGACCGCGAGCCCCGGCACCGGCCCGTGCGCCGACATCGACGCGATGTTGAGCAGATGGCCCTCGGCGGTCGAGCCGCGCATCACCTCGACGGCCGCGCGCGACCCGTGCACCACTCCGAGCAGGTTGGCGTCGATCATCAGTTCGACGTCGTCGTCGGCGTGCTCCCACACCTTGCCCGCGCGCAGCACCCCGGCGTTGTTGACCCAGACCCGGACCGGCCCCAGCGCCCGCGCCGCGGCGGCCACCCGCCGGTGGTCGTCGGCCACCCGGGCGTCGGCCGCCACTGCGGTCGCTCCGATCTCGGCCGCCGTGGCGGTGACCGCGCCCTCGTCCAGATCGGTGATCACCACCCGGTGCCCGCGCGCGACCAGACGCCGCGCGATCTCCCGTCCGAACCCGCGCCCGGCCCCGGTGACGACCGCGACCGTTCCCTCGCCCGTCCGCCCGTGTCCCATCCGATCAGCCTGCCATGCGGCTCACGAGCAGCTCGCGTAGCACCGACAGCCCGTCGTGCACCTCGGTGAAGCCGGTCGACAGCGGCGCGAGGCCGATGCGGATGCCGTCGGGCTCCCGGTAGTCGGGGAGCACGCCGGCATCCCACAGCGCGTCGAGCACCTCCCGGAACCCCGCCCGGCGGATCGTGAGGTGCCCGCCGCGGCGGTCCGGGTCGCGCGGCGAGACCACCTCGACGTCGGGGAGCCAGGCGTCCACCAGGTCCAGGGCGAACGCGGTGAGCGCACGCGACTTCGTCCGCACCGCCCCGATCCCGGCCTCGGACAGCATGTCCAGCCCGGCGAGCAGCGGCACCGTCGCGAGGATCGGCGGCGTGCCGCTGACGATCCCGCGCACACCGGCCGCGGGGGTGTACCCCGGCCCCATCTCGAACGGGTCGCGCCGCCCCATCCAGCCCTGGATCGGCTGCCGCAGCCGGTCGTGGAGACCGCGGCGGACGTAGGCGAACGCAGGCGACCCCGGGCCCCCGTTGAGGTACTTGTAGGTGCAGCCCACGGCCAGGTCGACGCCCCACGCGTCCAGTTCCAGCTCCACCGACCCCACCGAATGGCTCAGGTCCCACAGCACGAGCGCGCCCGCGTCGTGGACGAGTGCGGTGATCGCCTCCGCGTCGGCGACCCAGCCCGACCGGTAGGCGACGTGGCTCAGCAGCACCAGCGCCGTCTCCGGACCGACGACGGCGGCCACCTGCGCCGGCGTGATCCCGGCGGCCGGGTCGGTCTCGACCCAGACCAGCCGGGCCCCCCGCTCGGCGGCGATCCCCTCGACGACGTACCGGTCGGTGGGGAAGTCGTCGGAGCAGAGCACGATCTCGCGGCGCGCGGGGTACTGGTGGTCCACAGCGGCGCGGGCGAGCTTGTAGAGCAGCACCGTCGTCGAGTCGGCGACGACCGTCTGACCGGGCGCGGCACCCAGCGCGGCGGCGGCGACCCGGTCGCCGACCTCCTCGGGCCAGCCCATCCAGCTCTCACCCCAGCCGCGGATCAACCGTCCGGCCCACTGCTCCCGGACGAAACGGTCGAGCCGCTCCGCCGTGACGATCGGGGGCCTGCCCAGCGAGTTGCCGTCCAGGTAGGCGACGACCCCCGGGCTGGGCAGGAACCGGTCCCGGAACCGGGCCAGCGGGTCCTCGGCGTCGAGCCGGGCGGCCACGGCGTCGAACCCGGTCATCCCGTGGTCCCGGGTTCCTCGATCTCCGTGCGCACCGCGTACAGCTCCGGGAAGAACGTGTGGTCCACGGCCGCACGGAGGAACCCGACCCCGCTCGACCCGCCCGTCCCGCGCTTGCTCCCGATCACCCGCTCCACCGTCTTGAGGTGCCGGAACCGCCACAGCGCCGCGTTCTCCTCCAGGTCGACGAGCTCCTCGCACGCCTCGTAGACCGCCCAGAACCGCGTCGAGTCCTCGTAGATGCGCCGGAACACGGGCACGAGCCCGGCGGTGAACACGTGCGCCCGGGTGACGTCGCGCTCCAGCAGCTCGACGGGCACGGCGTGGCCGTCGCGGGCGAGGAGACGCAGGAACTCGTCGTAGAGGCTCGGGCGGGCGAGCTGGTCGGCGAGCAGGGCGCGGGCGTCCGGGTCGTGGTCGAAGACCTCCAGCATCGCGGCGTCCTTGTGACCCAGCGCGAACTCCACGGCCCTGTACTGAAAGGACTGGAAACCCGAGGACGTGCCCAGGAAACTGCGGAACTCCGCGTACTCCGAGGGCGTCAGCGTGGCCAGCACCGACCACTGCTCGGTGAGCTGACGCTGGATGTGCTTGACGCGCGCGAGCCCCTTGAGCGCAGGTCGCAGCTCGTCGGCCGCGAGCCGCGCGGCCACGGCCCGCAGCTCGTGGAGCACCAGCTTGAGCCACAGCTCCGAGGTCTGGTGCTGCACGATGAACAGCAGCTCGTCGTGGTGCACGGGTCGGCTCACCGGGTGCTGTGCGGAGAGCACCTCGTCGAGGTGGAGGTAGGCGCCGTAGGAGAGGTTCCGTGCGTCGGGCCCGAAGTCGCGGACGATGCCGTCCTCGCTCGGGCGGGGTGTCCCGGGGCGGGCGTCCA
>JAKDLE010000610.1 GCA_030453005.1 Pseudonocardia sp.
AGCGGGCCCTTGTCCCTCGCATCAATGTTGCGTCTGATACAACAGGCGCGTGACGTCGTATGCGCCTGGATCGGCGGGCCTGGTCCTGGCGGGCAATGTCGTGCACCTGGACCCGGCGCCGGCGGTGTTCGAGGCGATGCTCGAGGGGTGGCGTCGACAGCAGTCGGCCCGGTTCCTGGGTGTCGACACGATCGGGCCGCGGCTGCGGTTGATCCGCCGGATGGAGCGGTTCGCCGGTTCGTACCCCTGGCAGTGGACCCCGGCGGACGGTGAGGCGTTCCTCGATGATCTGCGCGGTGGCCCCACAGGGATAAGGGTGTCGACCGCGCGGGGCTACGAGGTGACGATCAGCATGTTCGTGGAGTTCCTGCTGGATTCCCGGTATGGCTGGGCGAAGTTGTGTGAGGACCGGTTCGGTGAGGTGCCGCAGGCGGTTTTCCACGAGGGCAACTCGGTCCGGCATCGGGTCGAATTCGAGGGTGATCCGCGTCGTCGTCCGTTGACCTATGACGAGGTCCAGGCGCTGTTCGATGCGGCCGATGCCCGGCCCGGGAAGATCCGCGGGCTGGGTCGTAAGGGCGCGCTGGGGGCGGTGCGGGACGCGGCGGTGCTGAAGACCGTGTACGCGTTCGGGCTCCGGCGCGCCGAGGCCTCCGGGTTGGACATGACGGACCTGCGGCGCAACCGCAAGGCTCCGAGGTTCGGGAACATGGGCTCGGTGATGGTGCGGTACGGCAAGTCGTCGACGGGTTCGGCGCCCAAGCGCCGGACCGTGCTGCTGGTCCCGGAGATGGATTGGGTGCTCGAGACGCTGCAGGACTGGCTGAGCGAGCACCGGCCGTTGTTCTCGCCGGGGCGCCATCCGGCGCTGTGGATGACCGAGCGGGTCGGTCGGCTCTCGCCGCGGTCGATCAACGAGGCGTTCGTCGCGGCCCGTCGCGACGCCGATCTCGAGAACAGTCTCGACCTGCACTGCCTGCGACATTCCTACATCACGCACTTGACGGAATTCGGATACCCGGCCCGATTTGTGCAGGAACAGGCGGGCCATTCCCATGCGGCGACCACCGCGATCTACATGGGCGTGTCGAACGAGTACCGCAACAAACTTCTGGAGGCAGCCCTGAAGGGCCGACTGGGAGACGATTGGGATGTGACACCGTGATCAGGAAGATGGGCTACCGGTGGCGGCTGCGGCATCTGATGGCTGAGCGGGACATGTTCCAGACCTCGGACCTGGTGCCGCTGCTGGCCGAGCGCGGGGTGGTGCTGTCGCGCGAGCAGGTCTATCGGTTGGTGACCCATCCGCCGCAGCGGATGAGCATGGACACCCTCGTGGCGCTGTGCGACATCCTGGGCTGCACCCCGAACGACCTGATCCAACCCGAGGTGGTCAACGCGCAGGTCCGCAGGACCGCCGACGGCGCCGCCGCCCCGACCACGATCGCCTCGCGCCGCTCGGTCGTGCGTCGTCCCGGCCAGGACCCGCCGTCATGAACCCGGCCCCACACGCGAGACGGGTCGCCATCGAGCAGGTCAGGTCCAACCTGGTCGCGCACCTGCAGGACGTGGTCGGCGACGCGTTGACCGCGCAGGCGGCGCAAGCGCTGCTCGAACAGGCGCAGGCCTGGAGCCCGCGCGCCGCGCGGGCGCTGGACGAGCACGTCATCGACAATCCGGCAGCGTTCACCACCGGTTCACCGCGGTGCCCGCCGGCGCTGCCGCGGCTGCTGCGGCTACTGCATTCCGCCGGGCACGGTGGTCGAGTCGTCCTCATCGGATGCGCTGTCTGCGGGCGCACCGATCGCGTGTTGCGCCGTATGGCACCGACGGGACGGTGCTGCGCCTGGTGCCTCGTGCGCACCCGGCTGCGCCCGTGCGGGCGCTGCGGTCGGGACGGCCACCTGATCGCGCGCCGCGCGGAGGGGCCGATCTGCCAGCGCTGCTACACCAGGGAACCCGCGTTCAAGCAGGAGTGCGCCGGCTGCGGGCACTCACGCCCGGCGCGCGTCCGGCGCGCGGACGGTGGGGCGTTGTGCTGGGCCTGCGCCCCAACACCCGAACACGACTGCGTTCGCTGCGGCAACCGGCGCCCGGCCAAGGCCATCACCGACGCCGGGCCCGTTTGCCCGCCCTGCTACCGGGCCCCGGCCGGGCTCTGCGGGGTCTGCGGTCAGGCCCGCGTCATCCGCCACCGCGGCGGCGAGGGACGCCCGGCCACGTGCACCACCTGTTACCGCAACCTCGGCGAGTGCGTGGTCTGCGGCCGGGTCCGGCACGGAAGCAAGCTACGCGGCGCGGCGTTCCACTGCTCGTCCTGCCGTCCGCGCAGGCTGTCGAGGTGCGCGGTCTGCGAGCAGATGAAGCCGGTCAGCGCGATCTGGCCGCTCGGGAAGATCTGCCCCGGCTGCTACCAGCGGCGCCACCACAACCCCCAGCCCTGCACACGATGCGACACCACCCGAGTGCTCATCGGGCGCGACCCCGACGGCGGTGGCCTCTGCGGGCCCTGCTGCGGAGCGAAGCAGAGCTACGACTGCCGGCGGTGCAGCGCGCCCGGGCAGCTGCACTCCGCAGGCACCTGCGCCCGGTGCGTTGCCCGTGACCGGGTCCACGACCTGCTCAGCGACGAGGGCGGCACCATCGCCGCCCAGCTGCGTCCCCTTGCCGAGGCGCTCACCACCGCCCAGCCCTGGTCGACGCTGTCCTGGTTGGCCACAAGCCCGGCGGCCACGCTGCTGGCCGACCTGGTCGCCGAGCAGACCGAGATCAGCCACGAGTTGCTCGACCGGTTGGCGCAGGACACCAACACGAACCACATGCGCGAGGTCCTGGTCACCACCGGGATCCTGCCGCGCCGTCAAGAACACCTCGCCCAACTAAGGCTCTGGATCGCCGCGACCGTGAAAG
>JAKDLE010000611.1 GCA_030453005.1 Pseudonocardia sp.
GCGCTCGATCTCGGCGATCCGGGCGTCGTCGTACACGCCGACCTCCCGGCCCAGCTTGTACACCTGCATGCGGGTCAACGTGTCGCTCCTCAGGAAGCCGTCGGGTGAGAACCAGACCTTGCGCCCGGGCCAGACCACGTCGGGCATCGAGAGCCGGTCCTCGATCGCGGTGATGTAGGCCAGCAGCGTGAAGTCGATGAGGTCCAGGCGGCGCTGCTCGGCGTTGGCGTAGGTCCGCGAGGTGGTCGACACCGCGAGCTCCTCGGGGTCGACCCCGGCCAGGCGCGCGATCTCCAGGACCGCGTAGTCCCGCGCGGAGCCCAGCTGCATCTGCTCGGGGTTCCAGGTCAGCGCCTCGGCGGTCAGCGCCCCGGACACATAGCCCCAGGTGCGCCGGGCGCGGGCGTCCTCCCAGTCGTCGAGCATCTCCTCGATCTCGGTGGCGTCACCGGGCTCGAGGTCCCCGCTGGGCCGGAAGTAGCCCAGCGGCATCGGGTCCTCGGCGTAGCGGGCCGCGGTGCGCTCCAGCGCCAGGCACGACCGGATGGCCCGGGCCCCGACGACCAGCAGCGCCGGGTTCGGGGAGTCGATCCGGATCAGCTCGTCGTCGGGGACGAACCGCCACGCGGTGCCCTGCGCGCCGCCGCCCCCGCCGCTGGTGTAGACCCGGCCCTCCTCGCGCACGGTGACCGAGCGCGGGTCGAGCCGGACCACCTTCTCCGGGTAGCCGTCCTCCCCGAACTCGGTGATCCGCCACCACGCGCGGCCCTCGAACACCATGTCCTCGACGGTCAACGCCATGGTGACCGAGCGGGCGATGTCGGACTCGGGCTGGGACAGCAGCGGGCTGGGCAGCGGCGCCCGGTCCACCGCGAGCAGCTTCGGGGGCAGGGTGCCCAGGGTGCCAGCGATCAGGTCCCGGGCCCGCTTCACCGCCGGCACGGTCAGCGCCTCCTCGCGCGAGACCCGCACGGCGCCGCCGCTGGGCCCGCCCGCGGCGCGCCACTCCTGGGGCACGTCGACTGTGAACCCGATCGGGCGGGCCCACCGCTCCTGCGGGCGGGCCGGCGCCGGGGTCGGGTCATCGCGCCGCCACCAGCTCCACCACCGCGTCACGCCGCGGATAGTGGCACGTCCGTACCACTTATTCCCCGGCGTCGGTACCGGCGTCGGTGGCGACCTCCCCGGC
Organism: Pseudonocardia sp.; assembly: GCA_030453005.1. Lineage (GTDB taxonomy): Bacteria > Actinomycetota > Actinomycetes > Mycobacteriales > Pseudonocardiaceae > Pseudonocardia. The sequence continues at coordinate 1,190 of JAKDLE010000611.1, forward strand.
GTTCTGCGCGGCCTGGCGCTCCCGGGCCTCGCGGACGCGGCGCGAGACCACCAGCCGGGGCCGCGGCGGCGGCGGCGGCAGGGTGCGGGCCAGGTGCGCGGCCCCGGCGGTGGCGTAGGCGCCGTCGCAGTGCCCGCCGCCGCGGCGGGAGAACCGCCAGGCGTCGCCCTGGGCGAGCCGCTCGGCGCCCAGCACGTGGGTGGTGATCATCGGGTCGCCGGCGTGGGCGAGCTGGCGGGAGACCACCAGATCGACCAGCCCCATGCACGCCGCGGTGGCCTCGGCCCGGATCGGGGCGACGGCCACCCCGCGCGGCCATCCCGGCCGCCGCCGGGTCGGCGCGGCCGCGGCGTCGAGCCCGCCGCGCGGCTTCCCGGCGTCGTCGGCGGGGGTGGCCATCTCGGCGGCGACCACCGCGGCGGGGCCGCCGGGGAACCAGCCCAGGGTGCGTGGCCGGACCCGGCGGACCAGCGCGAGCAGCTCGCGGCGCAGCTGCGCGGTCGCGGTCGGCCCGGTCCAGGCGGCCACCGGTTCGACCCGGACCCGCCCGTCGGGCAGCACCGCGGCCGCCACGACGCAGGCGTGCAGCCCGTCGAGGGACACGTCCAGGCACAGCGCGACCCGGTCGCGGACCCCGTCGAGGGTGCCGGGCTCGCGGCAGGCCTCCCACAGGGTGGGGTCGAGCGCCGGGTTGAGCTGCTGGACCCGCACGCAGCCGATCTCGGTGAGGAACCCGGTCAGTTCCTCCCCGCCGGCGTTGCGGGCCCGCCTGGCCTGGGCGAGCAGGGCGTCGGCCGGGATTCGGCGGCCCAGGTTGGGGTTGGCCTGGGCGAGCCCGGCGAGGTCGGTCGGGTCGGGCAGCGCGGCGCCGGGCTCATAGGGCATGGACCACTCGAAGATGCCCAGTGTGGGGTCCCCACCGCCTTCGTTGAGGTGCGAGACCGCGGCGGCGCGCAGGGCGTGCAGCACGATCGCCTCGTCGCCGCCCTGGTTGGACAGCGCCCAGGCCTGGGCGCCGTGCACGGCGTTCATGGTGGGGATCGCGGCGTTGTAGGCGGCCCAGCTGGTGTGGCGGCGCAGCTCGTCGAGGATGAGGCGCTCCACGGTCAGCGACCGGCCGGCGTCCTCGTTCGAGGCGGCGATCTTGTAGCGGCCGCCGTCGACGGTGGTCAGCTCCTGCTCGCCGTTGGCGCGGCGTACCCGGGCGATCTCGCGGGCCAGCCAGGGCACGGCGCGGGCCAACGACAGCGCCTTCTCCCACGGCTCCTTCGCGTACTCGATCTTGGAGCTGGTGCCGAGCACCATCCGGTGCAGCTCCACGAACAGCCAGTACAGGCTCAGGATGACCAGCAGGTGGGTCTTCCCGTTCTGCCGCGCGACTAGGACCAGCACGACGCGGAACCGCGGGCGGCCGTCGGCGAGCAGCTCCCCGGCGTGCACGACGAGCCACTGCTGCCACGGGTCGAGCGGGGCACCCAGGACGTCGCGGGCGAACGCGATGACGTCGTGGCCGTAGGTGGCCTCGGGGGTCAGCTCACGAAGCGGAGGGGTCCACAGACGGGGGCTCGTCGAGCCCAGCAGCTCGCTGGGCTCGCTCGGCGCGCAGGCGGGCGAGGGGGTCGGCAGCGGCAGGGTCACGTGGCAGTCCTCCCCTGCGAGCGAGGGCCGCGCGGGCCTTCGGGGTCATCGTCATGGCGTCGAGCGCGGC
>JAKDLE010000612.1 GCA_030453005.1 Pseudonocardia sp.
CCGTCGGACGACGAGCCGACGCCCGGCGGGCCCGACGAGCTGTTCGGACCGTTGACCAACTCGCTGCGCGACCGCATGCGCGAGGCGGGCCCCACCCCGATCTACGAGGCCGTGGCCTCGGCGTGGTTCATCGAAGGCGACGCCCGGCAGGCCGACCCCCGGCGGAGCGGCGCCACGGGCCGCCGGGACACCGGTGCCCCACCCGCCGACTGGAGCAGCCCCAGCGACGCGGAGTGGCGGGCCGCCACGCGGCGCGCGGCCCAGCCGGGGCCGGAGCAGGACAACACCGGCGCGGGCCTGCCGCGGCGCCGCCCGGGCACGCAGATGGTCGCCCCGCCGCGGCAGGGCGAGCTTGCTCCGCCGAACGCGTCCACCGAGCGTGAGCCGGAGCGTGTCCGCGAACGTCTCGCCGTCTACCAGCAGGGCCTGGAACGCGGACGGCACCGCGCCGCCGACGAGGGCTGAGCGGCCCGTCCCGCCGGGCGTCCGCGGGCGCGCCGCGGATCGGGTCGACCACGGGCGCCTGGGCCCGAAGGACCTCCACGGGTGGCAGGCGAACGGCTCGCGGGACCGGTTGACCCGGCTGGTGCGCCGCGATGGGCAGCTGGTGGAGACGGGCTGGCCGACCGCGATGGGTGAGGTCGTGGCCCGGTCGAAGAGCCTGCTCGACGAGCGGGGCGCGTCCTCGAGCCCGGCCTGCTGCTGCTCGCCGACCTGCGCCGGGTGAATCGCAAGGCTGCCGGGGTGTCGCCGTCGACGCCGTCTGTGTGGACGTCATGCTGCCGGGGCGCGACGGCACCGCGGTCTGCCGTGCGGTGCGGGAACGCAGCCGGGTCCCGATCGTGATCGTCGCCGCGCTCGGGGACACCGCCGACGTGGTGGAGGGGCTCCGGTCGGGCGCCGACGACTACGTCAGCAAGCCCTTCGCGATGGAGGAGCTGGTGGCGCGCCTGCACGCGCTGCTGCGCCGGACCGACGTCGTCTCGGGGGACGGCGTCGAGATCGGGGACGTGCGGATCCGACCGGAGCACGGCCTGGTCCTGCGCGGCGGGCGGCCGGTGGAGCTGACCTGGACGGAGTGCCGCCTGCTGTGCGAGCTCGCCTCCTCGCCCGGGCGGACCTACTCCCGCGAGGACCTGCTGCAGCATGTGTGGGACCACGACTACTTCGGCGACAGCAGGCGGGTGGACGTCCACGTCGGGCGGCTGCGGCGCAAGGTCGAGGCGGACCCGACCGACCCGCGCGTCATCCGCACCGTCCGCGGCGCGGGCTACCGGCTCGGTCCGTGAGGCCCCAGTCGCACATGACGGTTCCCGTCACATCCGCACCTCCCGCCGCGGACGGCGGTACCGCTGCGCGCAGGCGGGTAGCCGATCGAGAGCGACGGCACCACCGAGGAGGAGATCGACATGAGCAGACCCGCCCGCTCGGTTCCGACGATCGACCCGCGCAGGAACGGGGCACGGACATGATCAGCGACCGGGACCGCCGCATACTGGCCGACATCGAGCGGGGGATGCGTGCCCACGACCCGGCGCTGTGCGAGCGGCTGAGCGGGCCCGCACCGATGTCCGGCGGGGCGTCGCGCCTGCTGCGCGGCCTGACCAGCACCACCGCGATCGTCTGCTACGTACTGGCCCTGGTCGTGGCACTGGTTCTCGCGCTGCCGCTCGCCGCTCTGCTGCTGCTCGGTGTGCTCGTCGCGAGCGTCACCCAGCGGCTACTGCGGACCTCCGGTGACGAGGTGCCGGGACCTGCGGGCAGGCCGCCACCCGACACCCCGCCCTCCGGGCCGTTCCCCTACGGGCCCTTCGGACCACCACCCTTCGGCGGACCACCACCACCCTTCGGACCGCGATGACCGCGGGGCGGTCCACCGACCGCCCGCTCGTGCGACTGGGGCTCGTGCGACTGGGGCTCGCGGCCTGGATGCTGCTCGGCGTCGCCGCTGTGCTCGTACTGGCCTGGATGCCGGCCGTCCGCCTGGCGGTGGTCACGGTGCCGCTGCTGCTGGCGCTGTTCCCGGCGGCGCTGCTCGCGCCCGTCGTCGGCCTGCTGCACCGGTACCGCTGGCCCCGGCCGTTGGCGACGATGTTCGTCGTGCTCGTGGCGTTCGCCAGTCGGGCGGGCTCGGCTCCGCACTGGCCGTACTGGTGCTGATCACCGTCGTGCAGCAGGTCGACGGGAACATCGTCCAGCCGCTGGTCATGGGGCGGGTGATCCGGCTCTCGGCGTTCACGGTGATCGTCTCGATCTCGGTGGGCGCCGCCCTGCTCGGCGCGCTGGGGGCGTTCCTCGCGGTGCCCACGGCGGCCGTCGTCGCGCGGGCCGTGGCCGTCGCGCACGAGCACCGACGGCTACCGCGCCCGGCCCCCGGCTGACCGCCCGTCAGGCCGGCGCCCCGCCGGGGGGCTCCGCCTGCTCCAGCTCCCGGATCAGCCCCGCCAGCGCCCGGGGCGCCGCGTACGGCAGCGCGTGGGTCGAGTCGATCTCGCGATAGCACCCGTCCGGGATCCGGGCGGCGAGCCGCCGGGCGAACACCTCCGGCACGAGGGCATCGCGCCGTCCACGCACCACGAGCGTGGGCACGGTCAGCCCCCGCCGCGCGCTCCAGGACCGGGTCGGCGAGGAGGACGGCCAGGTCGGTCCGGCCCTTGCGGACGGGCGCGTGCCACCTACGCGGCGAACAGGACCATCGTCGACGAGTCCGCCGCCCGCGCCGCCGTCGCCGAGGTCACCGCCCAATGGCACCACACGATCACGGCGACACGTTGAACCTCACACCGTCAGCCCGAACACGGAGGCCCCGCCCCGCAACCTGGGCGGGGCCTTCAACCATCTCCGACACCCACAGCCGCCATGACGCGGACATCCTCTGAGCGCGGCTCCACAGCGG
>JAKDLE010000613.1 GCA_030453005.1 Pseudonocardia sp.
CGCCCATCGGGCGCTGCACGACGCGACGGAGGCTGTGGTGCGCACCGCCCGGCTGATCGGCGCCGCCGACGCCCCGTTCGCCGTGAGCGGGCCGGTCGCGCGCTGGGCGTCGCAGCTCGACCCGGACGGGCGGGCGATCGCGGTCGTCCCCAACGGCGTCGACGTCGACCGGTTCACGCCCGGGCCCGTCATGCAACGTGCCGAGGTGGTCGCGTTCAGCGGCACGTTCCAGCCGTGGCACGGCCTGGACCTGCTCGTCGACGCGACTGCGCGCGCCCGGGCCCGTGTCCCGGCGCTGCGGCTGCTGCTGATCGGCGACGGGCCCGACCTCGCGGCCACGGTCGAGCGCGCCGCACGCGCCGGGGTGCCGGTCACCGCGACCGGCCGGGTGGACCCCGGCGAGGTGCCCGCCCTGCTGCGCACCGCCGACCTCGCGGTGGCCCCCTACCCGGCCGAGCCGCACTACTTCTCCCCGCTCAAGGTGGCGGAGTACCTGGCCGCGGGGCTCCCCACCGTCGCCTGCGCACCGAGAAACCGATGGTCGCGCTCGGCCTCGGTGCGGTGCTGCTCTCGGTGCTCGCCACCCTCGCCGAGCCGTGGCCGCTCAAGATCGTGATCGACGACGTGCTGCCCGCGGCCGCGGCCGACCCCGGTGGCGGCTGCCCGGGCTCGCCGTCGTCGCCGCGGTCGCCCTGCTGCTGGCGGTGCTGCTGCGCGCCGTCGGCTCCTACGCCGCCACGGTGTGCTTCGCGCTCATCGGCTCGCGGGTCACCACGACGCTGCGGGACCGCACCTACGACCGCCTGCTGAACCAGTCGGTGGCCTACCACCAGCGCAACAAGGCGGGCGACCTGCTCTCCCGGCTGACCGCCGACATCATGCGGATCCAGGAGGTGGCGGTCACCGCGGGCCTGCCGCTGCTCGCGAACGTGATCACGTTCGTCGGGATGCTCGTGCTCGACCCGCTGCTCGCGGCCGTCGTGCTGGTCGCCGTGCCGCTGTTCGCGTTCGGCGCCGGGCGCACCGGGGAGAAGGTCACCACGGCGGCCCGCACCCAGCGCAAGGCCGAGGGCCACATCGCGGGCCTCGCGGGCGAGGCGCTCGGCTCGGTGCGGGTGATGCAGTCCTACCGGCTCGAGGAGGCGCTGCGTCGTGTTCATCAGCTACCTCAAGAGCGTGTTCAAGCCGATGCGCAACGTCGCGAGGTACACCGGGCGGATCAGCCGGGCGGCGGCGTCGGGGGAGCGCGTGGCCGAGGTGCTCGACGCCGAGCCGGAGCTGCGCGACGCCTCCTGGGCCCGGCCGCTGCGCCGCGTGCGCGGTGACCTGCGGCTCGACGGCGTCACCGTCGCCTACGAGGACGGCGAACCGGTGCTGCACGAGGCACACCTGCACGTCTCACCCGGGGAGCGGGTGGGGCTGGTCGGGCCCAGCGGCGCGGGCAAGTCCACCGTGGTCGCGCCGCGGTCGCGGCGACTGGGCCCGCCCCCGGGGCCCCGGCGCCTCGCCCGTGACGACCGGCGCGCCGGCACCCGCCAGGTGCGTGTCCTCGATGGTGCTCGTCATGGCGGCGAGGTTACTCACGAGTCATCTCGTGGGCCAGCAGACGGCCGAAGGGTGGGACGCACGTCGGTGCGCCCCACCCTTCGCCATCGCTCACCCGCCGCGAGCTCAGTGCTCGTTGGGGTCGGCGTCCTGGTCGGCCTTGGTCGCGTGGACCGTACCGTGCACGTGCTCCGGCGGGCCGTAGAGGGAGTAGACCTTGAGCGGTACGTCACCGATGTTGGTGACGTTGTGCCACTGCCCGGCCGGAACCATGATGATGTCGTCGTCCCCGACCTCACGGTCGAAGGACAGGTCGTCCTCGGCAGGTCCCATCTGGGCGCGGCCGCGACCCTCCTCGACGCGCAGGAACTGGTCGTGGTCCTCGTGGCCCTCGAGGCCGATGTCGTCGCCGGGGGCGATCGCCATGACGGTCAGCTGCAGGTTCTTGCCGGTCCACAGCGTGGAGCGGTAGTTGCTGTTCTGCAGCGTGGCCGACTCGATGTCGACGACATAGGGGGCGGGTCCGTGGTCGGACAGGTCGATCTGCTCGCTCATGCTGGCTCCTGGTGTCGAAGGGGGACGATCACGACGTGAGGCGCATTTCCTTGAGGTCGTGCACCCGGACGGACGCATCTCCTCAAGGTCGTACGCATTCCCTTGCGCACGACCTTAAGGAAATTCGAAAGGTCCTGCTCAGGCGGAGGCGCCGACCGAGTCGGGCACGTCGATCTGGTCGCCGGCCTCGAGCGGGCCGTCGGCCGCCTTGGTCGCGGCGATCGCCGACTCCTCGTCGGGGGCGCTGGTGCGGATGAGGTGGTCGAAGGCGCTCAGGGAGGCCGTCGAGCCGGCACCCAGGGCCGTGACGATCTGCTTGTAGGGCTCGACCGTGCAGTCGCCCGCGGCGAAGACACCCGGGAGGCTGGTGCGGCCGACCCCGTCGATGACGATCTCGCCGCGCTCGGACAGCTCCAGCGCGTCGCCGAGCCACTCGGTGTTGGGCAGCAGGCCGATCTGGACGAAGACGCCCTCGAGGTCGAGCTGCTCCCCCTTGCCGCCGTCACGCGGCTCGATGGCCAGGCCGGTGACCTTGCCACCGTCCCCGATGACCTCGGTCGTCTTGGTCCCCAGACGGACCTCGACATTGGGCAGCGAGCGCAGCTTGCGCTGCAGGACCGCGTCGGCGCGCATGTCGTCCATGAACTCGATGAGCGTGACGTGGCCGACGACGCCGGCCAGGTCGATCGCGGCCTCGACGCCGGAGTTGCCGCCGCCGATGACGGCGATGTCCTTGCCCTTGAAGAGGGGACCGTCGCAGTGCGGGCAGAAGGTGACGCCCTTGTTG
>JAKDLE010000614.1 GCA_030453005.1 Pseudonocardia sp.
AAAACGATCGAGCCCGCCGCCGTCGAACTGGCCACCCCGTACGGCCCGGTCAGGGTCGACGTCCTCGAAGTCCGGCAGGTGGAGATCGACCACCCGAGCGATGACCCCGGTGACCGCCTTCACGCTTCAGCACACGCCTGGGCCAACGACACAGCAACCGACCTCACCATGGAGGTGATCCTGCCGGAAGGCGCAACCATCGAGGTGACAGCGCCCGTTGCCGAACCAGGACCACTGGTCGCCATGAAGCTTCAGGCCATCATGAACCGGTCGGTCGAAAAGCAAGGCACCGACCTGCTCGACATCATCAGGCTGAGTCTCAGACCTCCTCAAGTAGCGGCCGGGCAGGGCGCTGACCTGTGGGTTTGCTGGGGGCCGCGACCTGCGGAACTGTTCAAGTCCGGGGACTCGTTCACGGCCCCAGGTGTTCCCCGAAATGGGCCCGTTGGCGACAGCCGCGATGACGCGGTCATGTTGAGCGGCGCGGCCCGGCGCACAGTGCCCGCGCCGCACCCCACGGCGGCGGGGGGCCGCAACGCTCGGCCGTACTCACCAGGGCCTGCATAATGTGTTGAAACTATGGTAGAGTTGGGGTGTGACGACGAGCGCCGCGGTGCAGGCCATGCTGGCCGGTATGCCCACGCCCCAAGATCTGCAGCGCACCGAGGTCGACGGTCAGGTGCTCATCACGGTGGGTGCCACGGTGGTGTTCGCCTACGCGAGCGATGACGCCGGTCTGCGCAACCTGGCCGCGGTGACGCTGCCGCAGTTGGGCTTCACCGGGCGCCGGGGCGCGCAGGTGGTGGGCCTGAGCGAGGAGTACGTCTCGATGCTGCGGGCCAGGGCCCGCGCCGAGGGGTCGGCCGCGTTGACCCGCCCGCGGGGGCGACCGCCGGCGTTGCGGGCCGGGCAGCTGGCCCAGGCCCGGTCCTGGCGGGCCGACGGGCGGACCGACACCTGGATCGGCGCGCGCCTGGGCGTGCACGCCACCACGGTGGCGCGGGCCCTGGTCGGGAGCCCGCGGCCCGGCACCCCGGAGCCGGATACCGGGCAGGACACCCTCCCGATGCCCGAGCCGGCCGATACCGAGGGCGACACCGAGCCGGGCACGCCCGAGCCGGCGATGGCCGAGCCGGCGATGGCCGAGGAAGCGGTGGCCGAGGAAGCGGTGGCCGACGAGCCGGTGCCGGGCGAGCCGGCCGGTGCGGCAGCGGTGTTCACGGGTTGCGCCCGGATCAGCTCCGGGACGTTCCCGTGCCGGTACGCGGGGGCGATGCTGCTGCACGCCTACCTGCACCGGGTCGGCGCGCAGACCATCTTCGCGACGCTGACCGGCGGGTCGGCCCGCCGCTACGACGACCTGGCGATCCTGTCCACCGCGACCCTCGGGTTCGCGCTCGGCATCGACACCATCGAGGGCGCCAAGCACCTGCCGCGCGGGCAGGCCGGCCCGGCGGTCGGGCTCAGGATCATCCCGCAGCTGGCCACGTTCCGGGCCCGGCTCGCGGCCCTCGCGGACGGCACCGACCCGCTGGCGCTGCAGCGGGCGTTCGCGGCGCGGATGCTCGCCGTCGACCCGGCGCCCGACCCGGTCTACTTCGTCGATGACCACTTCGTGCCGTACGCCGGGGCGCGGCCGGTGGCCAAGGGCTGGAACACCAAACGCCGCCACGCGCAGCCCGGCCGGGACGACACGCTGATCGTCGATGCCCGCGGCCGGGCCGTGGTGTTCGGGTCCGGGGAGCCGACCGGGCTCAGTACGACCCTGCCCGGGGTCCTGGCGCAGCTGCGGGCGGTGATCGGCCCGCACGCGCCGGTACTGCTCGGGTTCGACCGCGGCGGGGCGTACCCGGCCACGTTCACCGCGTGCCGCAAGGCGGGCGCGGACTGGGTCACCTACCGCCGCGCCCCCCTCGCGGAGACCAGCGTGAGCCCGGCCGAGTCGGTGACCCTGCGCGACGGCAAACCGGTCACGATGATGCTGGCCGACGAGAGCGTGCAGCTCAAGGACTACGGCCAGGCCCGGCAGCTGACCCTGTACGAGCACGAGCAGGTGGTGCTGCAGGTGCTGACTTCCGTCACGACCGGCACCGGCGCGGACCTGCTCTGCTGGCTCCGCTCCCGGTGGCGGATCGAGAACATGTTCAAGTACGCGGCCGAGCACAACGGGATCGACGCCCTGGCCTGCTACGGGATGGACATCGAGACCGACACCCGCAAGGTGGCCAACCCGGCCCGCGCCGCCGCCCGCAAGAACGTCAAGACCGCCGAGGCCGAGCTGGCCGCCGCGGAACGCGCGCTACCGCAGATGCTGGACAGCGAGGCGACCCCGAAACAGAAGAACGCCGCCCTGCCGGCCGTCCACGCCCGGATCCGGGACGCGAAGACCGTCCTGGCCGAAGCGAAGACCGTCCTCAAGCCGGTCCCGGCCAAGATCCCCATCACCGAGCTGGACCCGGACGCCAAACGCGCCCGACCGCACCTGGCCCGCCGCGGCCTGCAGATGGTGCTGCGCCTGCTCGCCTTCAACGCCGAAGCGTGGCTCGCCGAACACCTGAACGCCTACCTGGCCGACCCGAACGAGTACCGCGCCATCACCCGGCACCTGCTCCACCAAGACGGGCAGATCCACTACACCAACAAGCGCATCACCGTCACCCTCCAGCGGCCCGACAGCCCCCGCATCGCCCGCGCCCTTACCCTGCTCACCGAGGAGCTGAACACCACCCCCGCACGGTTGCCCGGCGACCGCCGGCCCATCACCTACCAGCTCACCGAGGCCCCAGACTTAAACAGAACCCCCGCCACTAGTTGAGGAGGTCTGAGACTGGTTCAACGAGCGGGGTCTCTACCGGCTTCGCGGCACCATCCGCTATCCA
>JAKDLE010000615.1 GCA_030453005.1 Pseudonocardia sp.
GCCCGCCTCTCACGCTCGGTCATCCCACCCCAGACACCGAACTCGACGCGCTCGTCGAGGGCGTGGGCCAGGCACTCCGTACGCACCGGGCAGGACCGGCAGAGCATCCGCGCCTCCCGCTGCCGCGCCCCGGTGACGAACAGGCCGTCCGCGTCAGCCGTCCGGCACCGCGACGCCGCCCGCCAGTTCCACCGATCGCGCTGCGACGACTCGCTCATGGCCCCTCCAAGGGTCTGGTGTGATCTCCCGACCACACAGACGGAGTCTGGGCGCGATCGGTTCCCTCCGGCAGCGAGCAGAAATACTCAACTTCACGGATCACCCGCTGCGACACCCGATGGGGGCACCGACCTGACGAGGGGATGACGCGGCGCCGCGTAGGCTCGCCTCCTGTGACAGCCCCACGCCACGTGATCCGGCCGATCGGCCTGCTGCTCGGGCTGAGCCTGCTGGCAGGCATCGTCTCGGCGGGCATCGCCTTCCCCGCGGCGATCGGACTGGGCCTGGTCGCCAACGACACGAGCGACAGCGTGGGCAGCGTCTCCGGCGACGTCGTCGACCAGCCACTGCCGCAGACCAGCGTCATCACCGACTCCGCAGGCGCACCGATCGCCCGGTTCTTCGACCCGGAGCTGGCGCAGAACCGCGTCTCGGTCACCGCCGACGAGATCTCCCCGGCGATGAAGGCCGCCATGGTCGCGGTGGAGGACCGGCGCTTCTACCAGCACCACGGCGTCGACTGGCAGGGCACGGCGCGCGCACTGATCACGAACTCGGTGGCGGGCAGCATCGAGCAGGGCGCATCCACACTCACCCAGCAGTACGTCAAGAACTACCTGCTCTACGTCGACGCCGAGAGCGAGACCGAACGTCTCAAGGCCACCGAGCAGACACCCGCGCGCAAGCTCAAGGAAGCGCAGATCGCGCTGCAGCTCGAGCAATCGCTGAGCAAGGAGGAGATCCTCACCCGCTACCTCAACATCGTCTCCTTCGGCAACGGCGCCGCGGGTGTCGCCACCGCCGCCCTGACCTACTTCGGCACCACCGCCGACCAGCTGACGGTCCCGCAGGCCGCACTGCTCGCGGGCATGGTGCGGAGCACGACGGCCACCGACCCGGTCACCAACCCCCAGGCCGCGCTGGACCGCCGCAACCTCGTCATCACGCAGATGCGCGACCAGGGGATGATCAACGAGGCGCAGGCCGCCGAGGCGCTCGCCAGCCCGCTCGGCGTCGTCAGCCCGCTGAACACGCAGAGCAACGGGTGCATCGGTGCGGGTCCGGCCGGGTTCTTCTGTCAGTACGTGCAGGAGTACCTGGCCGAGTCCGGCATGTCCCTGGAGCAGCTGCGCAGCGGCGGCTACACCATCCAGACCACGCTGGACCGCGAGGTCATGGACCGGATGCAGGCCGCCCTGGTGGCCGAGGTGCCCCCGCAGCAGCCGAACGTGGCCAACGTGATGGCCGCCGTCGAGCCGGGCGCCGACGGCCACCGGGTGCTCGCGATGGGGTCGAGCCGCGTCTACGGGCTCGACGTCGACCGGTACCAGACGAGCTACGGGCTGCCCTACATCCCGGTCCCGCTGGGCGCGGGCTCCGTGTACAAGATCTTCACCTCGGCCACCGCCCTGGAGAAGGGGCTGGGCATCAACTACCAGCTGACGGTGCCGCCCAGCGGGTACGCCTCCCCGATCTACCGCGACGGGGGCGGCCGACCGCTCCCGGTCGCGAACTCCGGCACCTACCCCCCGCGCATGTCGCTGACCGACGCGCTCGCCCGGTCGCCCAACACGGCGTTCGTGAAGCTGATGGAGTTCACCGGCGTGCCCGACGTCGTCGACATGGCGGTTCGACTGGGCCTGCGCTCACTCGCCACCGAGCGCTTCGTCGACCCCAACACCGGAGAGGTGACCGACCGCTCGATCGCGGAGGTCACCAAGGCGCAGCAGCAGGCCTCGTTCACCCTCGGCGTCAGCCCGACGAGTGTGCTGGAGCTGTCGAACGTGGGGGCCACGCTGGCCAGCGGCGGCGTGTGGTGTCCGCCCACCCCCATCGAGTCGATCACCGACCCGCTGGGTAACCCGGTGCCGATCACCGAGGCACCGTGCGAGCAGGTTGTCGAGCCCGGGTTGGCCGACGCGATGATGAACGCCCTGAGCAAGGACGACCTGCCCGGTGGCACCGCGGCGCGGGCGGCGGCCGAGGTCGGCTGGACCCGGCCGATGGCGGGCAAGACCGGCACCACGCAGGCCAACCGGTCGGCGTCGTTCCTCGGGGTCCTGCCGCAGATCTCGGGCGCGGTCATCACCTACGACAACGACGACAGCCCCAACCCGCTCTGCGACAGCGGCGGTGCGCCGTTCGCGTGCAGCGACGGCAACATCTTCGGCGGCAAGACCCCGGCCGAGACGTGGTTCGGCACCATGACCCCGCTGCTCGAAGGACAGCCGGTGATCCCGCTGCCCCCGGTCGCGGAGCGGTACCTGGAAGGTGGCGCCGAGTCGCGGGTCCCCGACGTACTGGGCCGCGGCGAGAACGACGCGCGTGCCACGCTGGAGTCGGCGGGGTGGGCCGTCACCACCCGCACGGTCGACAACGCCGCGTCGCGCGGCACCATCATCGGCCAGAGCCCGCGCGGCACGGCGCTCCCCGGCGAGACGATCGAGCTCAGCGTCTCCAGCGGGTCGGTACCGCCGCCTCCCCCCGCGCCGACGGTCCCACCCCGCGGTGACGTCCCCGAGGGCGACGCCACCGAGACCCCGGACGGCGACGCACCGGAGGTCGGCGGGCCGTCACCGGGCGCCGGCGGGCCGCCCCCCCCTGACGGCGGCGGCGAGCCGGGCGGCGCCGGGGCGCCCGCGCCGCCGGACCAAGG
>JAKDLE010000616.1 GCA_030453005.1 Pseudonocardia sp.
ACCCGCCCGCGGGGGGGGCGGGGGGGGTTTGTCGACGCGCGCGTCGGTGGAGAAGTCCGTGTGCAGTCGCTGCGCCAACGGCGGAAGCAGCGCCACGCCCTGCCGACCGTCGAAGAACGCCGGGGTTCCCGTGATCACCAGGTACAGGCCCGGGAAGCGCCCCCCGTCCACCTCGTCGAGCAGCTGTCGCAGCGCGTTGAGCGCCTTCGCGCGGGCGTCGCTGCGCACCCGCTGCAGCGTCTCGACCTCGTCCAACACCAGGACGAGACCGGGATGACCGGCGTCGCGCAGAACGATCAGGAGTCCCTGCAGGAAGCCCAGCGCCAGGAAGTGGTCGATGTCGCCGCGTACCCCGGCGGCTCGCTTGGCGGGCGCCGCGACGTGCGGCTGCCCGGCGAGCCATGCGACGACCCCGTCGGCGATCTCGATCTCACCCTCGGCGAGCGCCCGCCGATATCCGCGAAGGCCCGCGGCATAGCCCGGCGCGGCACGACCGAGGGCAGCCAGGCGACGTTCCAGCAACTCGTCCACGGCACGACCCAGGCCATCGGCGTCGTCCGCGCACCCTGTGCCGTCAAGCGCTGTGCCGTCAAACGCTGTGCCGTCGGCCAGCACGTCCTCCTCCAGCGCGTACAACCAGGAGTCTAGGACGGGACGGAATGCGCTGGGCATGTCGCTGGCGGTGGAGAGCCGCTCGCACAGCCTGCGGTACACCGTCTCGAGGCGGTGCAGAGGCGTCTCGGTCTCGGAGATCTGCACCTCGGCGAACGCCATCCCGCTCGCCTTCGCCCGCTCCCCCAGCCAGCGCGACACGAACGTCTTGCCGGAGCCGTACTCCCCGCGGATGGCGGTGAACGACGCCGCGCCTGCCCGGCAGGCCGCCAGTTCGACGTCGACGGTCGGTTCGAGCCGGTCGAGCCCGACGGCGAACAGGTCGAGGCCGCTGTCGGGTACGGTGCCGCGACGCAGCGCGGCGAGGATGGTCCGGCGGCGGGCCGGGCTGATCGGGGTAGCCGACATCAGGTCGACTCGTCGGACGGGAACTGCTCGTCGAGCAGAACCGCGTTCAGCGCGACGGCCCGTCCGTTGTCGACCAACGTGAGCACGGGGTAACTGTCCCGGTTGAGCACCCTGCCCATCGCGCTGACCAGGCCGCGCGGGTTGCGTCCCGCCGAGCCCGCCGCCGTGACGACGGCCCCCAACGGGAGCCGCCCGCCTCCCGAGACGAGCGCGTCGATGACGGCGTGGAAGACGGCCGGATCGGGTGCCCGGTTCGCCGGGACCTCGGAGCGCGCTGCCGTGAAGGCCGCGGAGGCGACGACGCGCGCCCCGCGGGTCGACGGCGGACCAGGCGGTGCCAGGTCGAAGAGCCCGTCGCCCTCCTGCTGCGCGGGTCTCCTCCTCCGGGTGACTGCAGCGGGTGTGGGCCGCGGGTCGACACCGTCCCACCACGCGGGTGCGCCCAGGGTGTGCTGGGCCCAGCCCGTCGGCATCGGCAGGCCGGGAGGCAGCAGCGCGATGAGCGGGATGGCCATCTCCGCGAGCGTGGCGCCGCCGTGATATCCGTGCGCCTTCGCTCCGTACCGGACATCCTCGGTGGCCGCGAAGATGGCGCGACCCTCCGGGATCAGCACCCGCGCGCCGCCCACCACCACCTCATCGGCCTTGGGCACGTCGTCGTCCGGACGCCAGCGCGCACCTCCCCCGGCGTGGTGCCGATGCTCGCCGCCGTGTTCGAGGACATGCCCGTGGTCGCTGACCAGCAGCACGACGCGACCCGCGCCGACGGCCCGGTCCAACAGCTGGGGCAACGCGGCCACGTCGTCGGGCCGCCATGCCGGGTCTCGTGCCTGACGCCCCTTGGCCAGCGAGTCGTCCACGGTGTTGAGCACGACTGCGGCGACGCGAGGCCCCTCCGGTCCGACGGCCTGCTCCAGGTCCACGCCGAGATCCGCGCCGTCCCGACCGGCCACACCGGACTTGTGGACGAGCACGGCCCCACCCGCAGGCCAGAAGCGGTGCACGGGGAACGCAGCGCGCTCGGCGACCTGGTCGCCTGCCCCGAGCTGGGCGCAGAGCAGGCTGGTGCGGCTGTAGCGGGTCTCGGTGGGCAGCGCCGCGAGGATCGCCTCGCGCCCGCCGTCGCCTGCCCGGACGATCTCGGTCCATCCCGTGCGGCGGTCCGCGATCGTCTCGGTGAGATCTCCCGCGACGGCTCCCGACATCCCGTCGATCACGACGAGCAGCACCGGGACCTGCGCGGCCAGTGGCCCCACGACCCGGGCCAGTACCGTCTCCACGGCGAGCGCCTCGGCCGGGGTGGCATCCATCGTGGCCACGCGTGCGGCGAATGCGGTGTCGAACGTGGCCCGGACCGCTCCGGCGCGCTTCGCCGATCGTCCGAGCACTGCGGCGACCCGTGGGTCGGAGTCCCCTGCGCGGACCCGGGTCAGGGCACGGTCGACCCAGGCGAGCTCGCGCGCGTGATCGGCGAGGCCGTCGCCTGCTGTCGCGTAGCCGGGCGAGGGCAGCGTGGCGAGCCAGCGCTGCAGTCGGGCCGCAGCGCGGACCCGCTCGACCCGGTAGCCCTCGGCGTCGGCCTGCAGGTGCTCGTCGAGTGCTGCGAACGCGGCATCGTCGGCGGTGGTGGCCGCCGTGGCCAGCCGATCGGCGAACCCGCGGGGCAGGATCGGGCTGAACCCGGCCAGCTCGAGCGCGTTCAGCTCCTCCAGCGCCGTCTCGGCGTAGCGGCTCTGCTGGACCAACCGCGCCGACGGCGCCGTCCGGGCGTGGACGACCGCGGCGGATGCCGCGGCGGCCAGGGCGCTGCGGGCGGGTCGGGGGTACTCGAAACGTGGCTGGGAGAACCC
>JAKDLE010000617.1 GCA_030453005.1 Pseudonocardia sp.
GCGGCCACACCACCGTTTGGTTGCGTCGGATGCTACGTCCAGGGTGACCACGCCAGGCGGGCGCTGGTTCACGGGTCGACAAGAAGAGTTGCCCCGATTTCGTCCTGGGCTCCTTGCTCGTAGCCGGGGACGTAGCATCCGCTGCTGCCGTCGGCCCCTGGTCCAGAGCCGACCATCCCGTTCGGACAACCCCCCTCCGCAGGCTGGCCCCGGCTGATCGTTGATCTTCAACCTCGGTCGCCGAGGCTCAGCCGCCGTGCCACGGGTCGAGCAGCGCGATTCCCGTGTCGGTGAAGTCCTTGGAGGTTTCGCGTGGCCAGCCGATGTCCGCGCGCCCGGCAGTTCGCGCGATCTGGGCATCGGCCATGCCGATGGGCGATCGAGCCGCTCGCGCTCGACGACGAGGAGGGCGTAGCAGCCGGCGGCGTCCGTGTCGAACGGCTCGTCCCGGCCCGCGAAGTCGTCGGTCAGCATCGTCTCGACGGTCTCGGTCAGCCTGCTTCGGCGCCGGCCCCGCGGAGCGGGGGTCGCGCCGTAGCGCAGCTCTGCGGCCGTGACCGCCGTGGTCGCGATCGCGCGCGTGGGCAGGGCGTCGAGCCACGCCAACACGGCCGGCTCGGGGGCACCGCGCATCAGCTCCAAGACCACGTTGGTATCGAGGACGATCACGGCTCGAGAGCGACCGCGCGAGGCTGGTCCGTGGACCGCGGTAACTCGACGTCGTCGGCATCGGGCGCCGCGAAACGCGCGTGCACACGGCTCCCCCTGCGGCGTCGACGTTCCCGGCGAAGGCCCGCAGCCTCTCCGTGCCGAGCTCGCCGATCGCCGTGCGCACGGCGGTCGTCGACGTCTCGATGGCCTCGGTGGCCTTCCGGATCGCCTCGTCGGTGACCCGGCCGGCCTGCCGGGAGGCCTCCGCGGTGCGCTCGCCGACCTCCGTGACGAGGGCCCCAGGTTGTAGGCCTCCTGGGCGCCACCCGCGGTAGCGATGGCATGGGCCCCGACCGAAGACCACTGAGAGGCCGGGTTCTCAGCGAACGAGCATGAACGTCGAGCCCGGCCCGCTACTGTTCGGCGAGCTCTACGGGACGAGAGGAGGTCGGCCATGGTGGCACACGCAGCGACCGTGACGATGCAGGACATCGCCCAGCTCGCTCAGGTGCAGCGGCACGTCGTGTCGATGTGGCGCAGCCGGCCGACGGTTCGCGGAGAACGCATCCCCTTCCCGGAGCCGGTGCCGTCCGCCGACGGGGCCCTGCGCTTCGACCGGAACGAGGTCGTCGACTACCTGGACACGACCGGCCGCGGCAACAACACCGACGCCCGCTACGACGCGCCTGCCGTCTCTGCTCCGGACGGGCTCGCCGTCGAGGACGTCGTAATCCTGCTGTGCCTGCACACCCTCACCGGCGACGAGCTGGAGGGCCGCTCGTCGGCCGAGCTGGTGGCGGTCGCGGAGCGGGTCGACGCGGGCGACCACGTCGTGCTGCGGGAGCTGCGCGCGATGCGGCCGTCGGCCGAGGTTCTCCGCTACGTCGACGATCTCGTGGAGGCCTCGTTCGGGCCGTCCGACGCACTGGACCGGCTGATGGCCGGGCGGCTGAGCCGGGTAGCGGCGCAGCGGGGCCTCGACGACGATGCTGTCGAGCTCGTACGCACGGTCGTCGACGCCGCGCGGCTCTCGCTCGACGCCGAGGTCGTCGCGCTCGACCCACCTGCCGACCTCGTGCTGGCGCGCCGGCTGGCCGGTGGGTTCGTCGGCATCGTCATCGGCGACGACGTCGGCTGGCGGCGGCAGCGCAGGCGTGCCCTGCTCGACGGCGTCGACATCGTCGAGGGCACCCCGTCGATGGTCCGGGTGCGGTCGGTGGTCGGTGCATCGGAGGCGGCGGCGTTGGAGGCCGTCGACGAGCTGACGGTCTCGCTGGCGCCGGCCGAGGTGGGCGTGGTGATCGGCTCGGCCGCCGCGCTGTGCGATCCGTTGCCAGGGCCTGGTGGGCGGGATCGCGCCCACACCCTGCGATCGGGGAACCTGGCCATGGCCGTGCGTCTTCCGCGCGGGTTGTGGAAGGGCGCGCACCGCCAGAGCCTGGGGTTGTGGGTGCTGCGCGGCACCGGTGGCGCGCCGTCGTTGTGGCTGGCGGACCTGGACACCGAGACAGTCGACCGCGACGACCTCGCGAACGACGTGCTGGCCGCACTCCGCGGCACCGAGCGCCGGGCCTACCGCTACGCGCGCCGCGACGTGCTCACCCGGGTGCTCGGCGGCGGCGCCGTGGTGCCGCGCGGAGCCCGGGCGGCGCGGTTCGCCCTCGTGGAAGGCAGTGCCCGCCTCGACCGGATCTACGCGGCGAGCCTGACCACCGGCGAGACCATCGCCGGCTTCGACGTCACCGCTGCGTCGGCGTCGACGGGGATGGTGCTTCGGCGCCGGTCCCTCGCGGAGTTGCGCGACTCCGGGCAGCTGGTGATGCGACGCGGATCCCGCATCGACTCCGGCCACACCGATCCCGCCGGGACCGTGCCGGTGCTCTCCGCCGACGGGAGCACGGACTCACTCTTCCTCGATCCGTTCGACGCGGACCGGCTCTACCGGCGCGCCCACCGGACCGAGCCCGGTGACGTGATCGTCCTCGACGGGAGGCGTCCCGTCGCGCGGGTCGATACGCGGGGCGGGGCGTTGGTCGCGTCGCCGAGCCGGATCCTGCGCCTGTCGCCCACCGCCCCCGTCGGACCGCACGCGCTCGCCGCGATCGTCAACGACATCGCCCCGCCCGGCAGTGAATGGCCGACGTGGAGCGTGCCCGAGCTGCCACCGGCGGAGAGCGGCCGGCTCGACGCTGCCCTCGCGGGCGCAGC
>JAKDLE010000618.1 GCA_030453005.1 Pseudonocardia sp.
CCACCACCACAAGCAGGCACACGATCAGCGTTGCCCGCCGCGGCTACACCCCCGGCGTGGACCAGCTCACCGCCCTGGTCCGCTCCGGCCGGCAAGCCCAGGCCGGGCTGTTCACCGCGATCGCCGCCGAGACCCCCACCACGTACCGCGCCGCGCTGCAGCACGCAAAGCGGGTCAACACCGCGCTCGTCCTCCTCGGCGCCGAGCTGCTCGCCGACCGGCTCACCGAGGAGGCCACTGCCGGTGGTGCCCTGATCGTCGCTCTCACCAGCGATGACGCCGAACCCGCCGAGGTCGCCACCGCGCTGGCTGCCTACCAAGATCGCCGCCACGAGGTCGATGACCTCCTCACCACCAACCGCTCTACAGCTAACGGGGCCGGCGCGCGATACCCGGCGCTCCACCCCACGGTTCGCCGCCCCGCATCTCGAGCTGTTCCTCACCCCCCGCGAACCGGGGAGCCACAATGAGCCGTATGCCAGCTTCGGGACCCGACGGCACGCCGCGCGCGCGCGGCTCGCGGCTACTGCGCGTCGTGGGATCGCCGGAGAAGGAGGCCGGGCGCCGGGCACGGATCGGTGCGCATCAGCAGGCCCTCCGCCGGCGCAGGCTCGCGCACCGCACCCGCAACAGCCTCGACGGCCTCGGCATCGTCGACATCGAAGCCGAGGTCACCCGCGTGCGGCAACGCATCTCGAGCGACGGTGCGGCGGCCAGTGAGCAAGTCGCCGACGACGATGTGGTGCTGCACGCCCTCGAGGAGGTCTTGGACTGGATGCTCGACAACAACGTGTGCGTCTACCACTGTCAGCTTCGCTGACTCGCACTCGTTCCGCGCGCGAGTGCCAGGGCGCCGACCGGGCGCCGCCCGGCGAGCACAACAGCCTCGGTAGCGCCGCGGCAGAACGCATCAACGACACGCTCGACACAGGTGCGCGAGCACCACACCCGGCTGACACCTCGCCGGCCCGGTGTTCCCGCACTGCACCCCCCACCGCGGGTCCCCCGGCTGCTCCACGGGGGCGCGGCCCACCAGAACCGCTCGGAATCGTCTGCGCGGCCGCCGGCATGAGATCGGGAGACCACTGATGGCACAGGAACCGAACCGGTGAACGCGTCCCTGCCCCCCAGCGCCAGCCGGGACCTCGCCGAGATCCGCAGCCTGCTCGTCCAGGTACTGGCCCCGGCCCAGCGCGGCGGTGCCCGGCTCGACCGGCTCACCCGTGTCGCAGCCACCGAGCTCGCCGCGGACGAACGGCTGCAGTTGCTCTACCCGTGCCGAATCGTCCGCACCGTGGCCCACGACGACGCGCCGCCGCTGGGCCCGAGCCGATACGCCCCCGCGCGACACGGCGCGCTACTGGTCACCGACCAGGCCGTCGTGCTCGGCGCCCTCACCGGCGACCGCCTGGTCGGCGTCCGCCGACCGCGCGCAGACGTGACGAACGTCCCGCTCGAGTTCACCCGGTTCCTGCATGTTCCGACCGCGCGGATGTGGATCAAATGGCGTGACGGCGGCGTCTGGCACTGTCGTAGCCTGCGCCGCGCCCAAGCCCAGCACGTCGCCGACCTGCTCCGCCCCGGGTCGTGCTCGCGACGCTGACGCCTCACCAGCCTGGCGCCCGGCAGTGGCTACTAATCTCGTTGGTCATCCTGATGTCGGCTATGCCGGGATCGCTGTCAGTCCATACCCTCTGCCCGCGACGCTGTGTTCGCTGGCCACCCGGCCACCAGCCCTAGCTAGCTGCGGGCACCGACGGACAGGACGAGCAGGCCGCGGGTCGGGGCCCGAGACGAGCCGGTCCGAGGGGCGCGATCGACTCCAGTACGCACCGAAACTGTCCGTGCCGCGGGCCATACTGCGGTCATGACGGGACCGCGCGGCGGGGGCCGTGTCTACCTCGAGGTGTCCTACAGCGAGCGCGAACAGGCCAAGGCCCTCGGAGCGCGCTGGGACCCGGCCGCGCGCCGCTGGTGGGCCCCACCGGCCGCCACGGCCGCCCAGCAACGCTGGCCAGCGCGCCCCGAGGTGCCCGCCCTGCTGCCCGGCGAGGACCGCACCTTCGGCGCCGGTCTCTTCGTCGACATGATCCCGACCGGAGCCTGGTTCACCCAGATCCGCACCGCGGTGTCCGGGCAGGACTGGGAGCGACTGCGCCGGATGCTGGAGCGCCGCGCCGGCGGACGCTGCGAGATCTGCCAGGCCGGTCCGGACCCGAGCATCGGGCGACCGATGGAGGCCCACGAACGGTTCGCCTACGACGAGGCCACCAACAGGCAGGTCCTAACCCGGCTGCTGTGGATCTGCTCCGACTGCCACCAGGCCACCCATTTCGGGCTCGCCGAGGTCCGCGGGCAGCGCGACCTGGCGCTGGCGCACCTGCGCGCGGTGACCGGCATGAGCGCCGAACAGGCCGAGGCGCACATCGCAGCCGCGTACGCGGTGTGGCGCACGCGCAGCGACCGCTACTGGCGTCTGGACCTGGCGATCCTGGCGCGGGCCCCGCGGCCCGGGGCCCCCCCCGCCCCCCCCCCCCCCCCCGCCCCCCCCCGCCCCGGCCCCCCCGAGAGCCACCTGCAGCGCCTGCGCCCCGCCAGCGCCGGCGGACCGGCCAGGGACGAGTGGGACGGCGGCGAGCAGGACGCCGACGATCTCAACGCCTACTACGCCCCGCCCGACGCCGCTGACCGCGACGGCGTCGACGAGGGATGCGGCGGGGTCAGCGTGCGGGCAGTCAGCGTCGACGACGCCCCGGCGTACCTGGAGGCGTTGCTGCACGGGCGCGACCCCTTCGCATCGACCCCGCCCGCCGACGACCCGCGCACCACCGACCAGGGCGACGGCCCGGGCGACCGG
>JAKDLE010000619.1 GCA_030453005.1 Pseudonocardia sp.
GGGTCGTGTCCGGGGGGCCGGTCGCGGGCGTCGCGACCATGGTGGGCGGGCTGTGGCTGCCGTGGCTGCTGGGCTCGGCCCGCGTGGTGCAGGAGCGGATCGACACGCTGGAAGCGCTGGAGAGCTGGTGTCGCCGGATGGCCGACTCCCTCGCCGGTGGCGGGGCGATCGGGCTCGCCCAGGCGATCACCACGACAGCCGGCCGTGTAGAAGGGCCGATCTCGGACGCGGTGCGCACCCTGGCTCGCCGCGTGCAGACCGAGCAGGGCCAGCCAGCCGAGGCGCTGCGCGAGTTCGCCGACGCGGTGGACGACCGCACCGGCGACACCGTGGCCGCTGCGCTGCTGCTCGCCCTGCACCAGCAGAGCACCGGCATCGCGCAGGTGCTGCGGCAGCTCGCCGACGGTGTCGCCCGCGACGTCCGCGCTCGCCGCGAGATCGAGGCGGCCCGGGCGGAGTCCCGGCAGTCCATCCGCATCCTTCTGATCATCCAGGCCGGGCTGCTCGTCCTGCTCGCGGTCGTCCCGACGTTCGCCGCGCCCTACGGCACAGCGGCCGGTCAGGTGGTGATGGCGGTGCTGCTCGCCGGTACGGGAGCGCTGCTGGTGTTGATGCGCCGCCTGTCGCTCGGCCGGCCGTCGTTGCGCTTCTTCGGCAAGGCGGGCGCGCCGTGATCGGCGGTCTGGGGCTCGTGCTGCTGGCGGGCGCGCTGGTCGGGCTCTCGGTCGCGCTGGTCGTCGCCGCATGCAGTCGGAGCCATCCGGTGCTCGCCGACGCCCTCGCCGCTCTCGACGAGCGCCAGGCCCCGCCCGCCCAGGTGGAGCCGCAGACCCCACGGGACAGGCTGCTGCTCCCGGTCCTGCGCCGGTTGCCCGCCGCCGCGCCGGACAGCGATCTGGACCTCCTCGGGCTCGGGCGAGACCGGTTCCTGATCGGCGCCGCGACCTCCGCGGTGACCCTCGCCGCCTCCGGGCCGGCCCTGGCCGGCGTCCTGGCGCTGCTCGACACCGGGATCCCCGTGGTCGTGCCGACCGGGTTCACTATCGTCGGACTGCTGATCGGCTGGACCGGTCACGCCCGCCGCACCCGCGACCGCGCGGATCACGCCCGCGACCAGCTGCGGTCCGCGCTGGTCGCCTACCTTCAGCAGGTCAGCCTGCTCCGTCGCGGCGGTGCCGGCGTGTCGACCGCGCTGACGTTGCCGGGGCAACTGCTCGCCGACAGCTGGGCCCTGCGGCGCCTGCGCGACGAACTCGAGCTCGCCCAACGGGCCGGCGAGATGCCGTGGGAGGGGCTTCGGCGGTTCGGCGAACGCGTCGACATCGACGAGCTGACCGATCTCTCGGCCATCGCCGCCACCGCCGGGCAGGACGGCGCTGCGGTGGTCGGCACCCTGCTCGCCCGCGCGGAGAGCCTCGGCGACGAGCTCCGGTCCGACGAACACGCCGACGCCCACCGGGCGAGCGGCCAGATGAGCACACCCGGGGCGCTGCAGGTCTTCCTCATCGCCGTGTGGGTGCTGTTCCCCGCAGGAACCGCGCTGCTCGGCAGCGTCTGACACATCGGAGGTCAGCATGATCCAGCAACTCACCACGTGGCTGCACCGCTGCGCCTGGGCGATCCGCGCGCGGATGGAACCTTTTGACGAGCGCGGCGGGGGCCGCAACACCGACGAGGGATTCCACATCTCGGCCGGTGCGGTGATCGCCGGGACGATCGCGGCGGGCGTGACCGCGTTCATCGCCAACAAGCTCGGCGCGCTGAAGTAGGCGAATCGGCCGTGGACGAGCGGGGTGGGGCGACCAGCGTCGAGATGGCGCTGCTGTGGGGTGTGCTGACCGTGCTGATCTTCGCGGTCGTGCAGGTCGCCCTGCTGTTCTACGCAGGGCAGCTCGCCCTGACCGCCGCCCAGGACGGCCTGCGGTCCGGCCGGTACTACTCCACCGAGTCGGTGACCGAGGCCGCCCGACGCGACGCCGAGGACTTCCTCACCCGCGCCGGGGGCACCACCCTGACCGGCGTCACGGTCACGGCCACCGTGGACGACGGCAGCGGACTGCTCCGGGTCCGGGTGACGGGCACGGCGTTGTCGCTGGTCCCCGGGGTTCCGCTCGCGATCTCGAAGGAAGCCGTCGGCGGGCTCGAACGGATCACGCCATGATCGTCGATGTTCGCGGCGAGCGGGGCGGCAGCGCGTCGGTCGAGGCCGCGGTGCTGGCCGTCGTGTTCGGCCTGCTCATCGCGTTCGCGATCGCCGGCGGCCGGCTCGTCGCGGCGGAGGCGGCCACCGACCACGCCGCACGGTCCGCGTCCAGGCTCGCGTCGTTGCAGCGCGACGCCGCCACCGCGACCGCCGTCGCGCGCGACGGCGCCGCGCTCAGCCTGGCCGAACAGGGACTGCAGTGCGTCGCTCTCGACGTCGCCGTCGACACCAGCGGGTTCGCCCGACCGTCCGGCACGGCCGCATCGGTGAACGCGACGGTGCGGTGCGCGGTCAGCTGGGCTGATCTCGGGCTCCCCGGAGCGCCCGGAACCCGCACCGTCGAGTCGACCTTCGCCAGCCCGCTGGATCAGTGGCGGGAGAAGAGCCGATGAGCATCGCGAACGGTCGTGAACGGGGCGGCGGTGCGGTCAGCGCGCCGATGGCCATCGCCGCCGTCGCGCTGCTGGCCGCCATCGGGCTGGGCATCGACGGGGTGCGTGCGGCGCAAGGTCTCGCGACCGCGGACGCGGTCGCCGAGGAGGCTGCTCGGGCCGCGGGGCAGGCCCTGGACGTCGACGAGCTGCGGCGGGGGTCGGCGGTGGTCGACCCGGCCGCGGCGGTCGCGGCGGCTCAGGCGCACCTCGCCG
>JAKDLE010000620.1 GCA_030453005.1 Pseudonocardia sp.
CTCACCGCCGGTGATGCCCTGGACGATGACCTTGCTGTTCTCGTTGAGGAAAATTGACACGGTTCAGGCCCCCTGGGAAGAAACAGCTGCGAGCTCGGCGGCCCTGTCGGCCGCGTTGTCCATGGTGTCCACCTGGGTGACGAGCGGGTGGTTCGCCGCGTCGAGAATGCGGCGGCCCTCCTCCACGTTGTTGCCGTCGAGCCGCACGACGAGCGGCTTGGTGGCGCCCTCACCCAGGATCGCCAAGGCCTCGACGATGCCGTCGGCCACCGCGTCGCACGCGGTGATCCCGCCGAAGACGTTGACGAACACGCTCTTGACGTCGAGGTCCCCGAGGATGACGTCGAGACCGTCGGCCATGACCTGCGCCGAGGCGCCGCCGCCGATGTCGAGGAAGTTGGCGGGCTTGACGCCGCCGTGCTTCTCGCCTGCGTAGGCGACCACGTCGAGGGTGCTCATCACGAGGCCGGCGCCGTTGCCGATGATGCCGACCTGGCCGTCGTCGAGCTTGACGTAGTTGAGGCCCTTGGCCTTGGCCTTGGCCTCCAGCGGGTTCTCGGTGCGCTCGTCGACCAGCGCCGCGTGCTCCGGGTGCCGGAAGCCCGCGTTCTCGTCGAGCGTGACCTTGCCGTCGAGCGCGATCACCCGGTCCTGCGGGTCGCGCACCAGCGGGTTGACCTCGACCAGCGTGGCGTCCTCCGCGACGAAGGTCTCCCACAGCTTGACGATCACGTCGGCGGCCTCGTCGGCCACCTCGGCCGGGAACCGGCCCGCGGCGACGATCTCGGCGGCCTTCGCCTTGTCGACGCCCGCGATCGCGTCGATCGGGATGCGCGCGAGCGCGTCGGGACGCTCGACGGCCAACTGCTCGATCTCCACGCCGCCCTCGGCCGAGGCCATGGCGAGGAAGGTCCGGTTGGACCGGTCGAGCAGGAACGAGAAGTAGTACTCCTCCGCGATGTCACTGGCCGTCGTCACGAGCACGCGGTGCACGATGTGGCCCTTGATGTCGAGGCCCAGGATCGCCTCGGCCTTCCCGCGCGCCTCGTCGGCGTTCTCGGCCAGCTTGACGCCGCCCGCCTTGCCGCGCCCACCCGTCTTGACCTGCGCCTTGACCACGACCGCGGTGCCCAGCTCAGCGGCGACCTCGGCTGCATCCTGCGCCGTCTCCACCGTCCGGCCCGGGAGCACCGGGACTCCGTGTGCGGCGAAGAGGTCCTTCGCCTGGTACTCGTAGAGGTCCATCGGCTCTCCCTGCCCCTGCGCGGCGATTGCACTGCGCTCTAGTCGGCGGGCCGCTCCCGAAACGGGCGAGCCCGCGAATCTGCTGCTGCAAGGACCCTAGCGACGCCGACCGAACCTGCCCTGACCTGCCCCGGTGACCGTTGTCACGCCTTTTGCCGGTAGGGCCTCCGACCCGTCCGTTCGGGGCGCGTGACGATTCTGCGACGGGCGTGTCCCTCTGTGTCGATTACCGTCCGTTCATGGCGCCGGTCCGCGGGGGACTCGCCCGCCTGGTCACGATGGCCGGCGCGGCGGGCAGCGCGATGGGCGGCGCCGCAGCCGAGATCGGCCGCGCAGGCGCGTACACGGCCCGCACCTTCGGCACCCCCGCAGGCCTCCGCGGGATCCTCGTCGAGTGGGCGTGGCTCACCGCCCACCTGGCGCTCTACCCGGCCGGGCTGGTGCACGAGCAGCTGATGGAGTCCGGCGACGGCTACCGCACTGACCCGCTCCCCCCGCAGCGACGCAGCCACGTGGTCACCGACGTGGAGGCCGCGAGCATCCCGATCCTGCTGGTGCACGGGATCATGGACAACCGGTCGGTGTTCACGGTGTTCCGGCGGGCGCTGCGCCGTCGCGGGTTCGGCACCGTGCACGCGGTCAACTACAGCCTGTTCACCGGCGACGTCCGCACCGCGGCCCACGAGCTGCGCGGCCACGTGGAGCGGCTGCGGCAGCGCACCGGGGCGGAGCACGTGCACATCGTCGGGCACTCCCTCGGCGGCATGATCGCCCGCTACTACGTGCAACGGCTCGGCGGCTCGGACGTCGTCGACACGCTGGTGACGCTCGGCAGTCCGCACACCGGCACGCTCACCGCCTACCTCATGCCGACCACGCTCGCCGCCCAGCTGCGTCCGGGCTCCGAGCTGCTCGACGAGCTCGCGGGGCCCGCACCCGGCTGCCCCACCCGGTTCCTCGTGGTGTGGAGCCGGATGGACCAGATGATCGTTCCGCAGCGCAACGCCCGCCTCGTCCACTCCGACCTGCACATCGAGCAGTTCGAGTTGTGTGACGTCGGTCACCTGTCGCTGCCCATCGACCCTCGTTCGGTGCACTGGGTGGTGAGCGCTCTCGCCCGTTCGGACCGCCGTCACCACCCGTTCCGGCGTGGTCAGGCGAACGAGCCGCCCTCTCCGGTGACGCTCCGCGAGCGTCCCTCGCCTGCCTCCTGACGCGGCCCAGGCCGCGGCCGACACGCCGCGCAACGGATTTGCCCACTTCGCGTGACCACCGCTACGTTGCCCAGACCGCATCACGGACCGGTCACGACGGCAGCAGAGCAGCCCCGAACGCTCTGCCGGGTTCCCCAGCCCACGCCGACCGGCGCGCGACGCGGCGACCACCGAACTGGAAGTCGAGAAGGGCAGGTCGTGGCGCGCCACCGCTCCCCAAGCGGCGCCCCACCGGTTGCCCCCGCAGACGACACGACGCCGTTGCGCGTCCGCGCCGTCGCCGGGGTGCACCGGCTCCCGGCGCCACCCGCCGCGTCGGTACGCGGTCGTGTGACGGTCGCCGCCGTCGCCACGGGTGCCGTCGTCGCCGCCGGACAGACACTCGTCACG
>JAKDLE010000621.1 GCA_030453005.1 Pseudonocardia sp.
GGCGGGGGAATCGACGCTGGACCATGCGACCAACAGTAGGGGGCGGCTCACCTTCGCAGCGCGTGCGTGAGGCGCGCGGCCTGCCGGGTCAGGTGGTGGCGTTCGGCCAGGTTTAGGGCGGACCGGGCGGCGTCGGCGTACAACCGTGCCGCGGTCGGGAGGTCGCCCGCCTTCTCGTGGAGGTACGCCGAAGCGGCGGTGTGGCGGGGCAGGCCGGCGTCGACCGCGGCCAGGGCCGCGAGGCCTGCCACCGGCCCGTCGGCCTCGCCGACCGCGACGGCCCGGTTGAGCGCCGCGACCGGGCTCCCGGTGAGCCGCAGCAGCTCGTCGTACCAGCCGACGATCTGCACCCAGTCGGTCTCCTCGGCGTGCGGCGCGTCGGCGTGCAGGGCGGCGATGGCGGCCTGTGCCTGGAACTCGCCGAGTCGGTCGCGACCCAGCGCCGCCTGCAGGACCGCGACGCCCTCGGCGATGAGCGAGGTGTCCCAGCGGGAGCGGTCCTGCTCGGCCAGGGGGACCAGGCTGCCGTCGGGCTGCGTTCGCGCCGGTCGCCGGGCGTGGTGCAGCAGCATCAACGCCAGCAGCCCCGCGGTCTCCTCGTCATCGGCGATCGACCTCAGCTGCCGGGTCAGCCGGATCGCCTCGGCCGCCAGGTCGACGTCGCCGGTGTAACCCTCGTTGAAGACCAGGTAGAGCACCCGTTGCACCGTCGCCAGGTCGCCCGGCTCGGAGAGCCGCACGTCGCGGACCGTCCGTTTGGCCCGGCTGATCCGCTGCGCCATCGTCGCCTCGGGCACGAGGTAGGCCTGGGCGATCTGCCGGGTGGTCAGGCCACCGACGGCGCGCAGCGTGAGGGCCACCGCGGACGCCGGGGTCAGCGACGGATGGGCGCACAGGAAGTACAGCGCCAACGTGTCGTCCGCGCTCTCGGCGGGCCCGGGCGGCGGCTCGGCCTCGACCCGCTGTTCCCTCGCCCGCCGCGAGGCCTCGGAGCGGTGGGCGTCGAGGAACCTGCGCCAGGCCACCGTGACCAGCCAGCCCAACGGGTCGGCGGGCGGCCGGTCCGGCCAGGTCAGCGCGGCCTGGAGGAGTGCCTCCTGCACCGCGTCCTCGGCCGTCGCGAAGTCGACCCCGCGACGGCCGAGGATGCCGATCACCGCGGGGGTCAGCTCCCGCAGCAGCGGTTCGTCCACCGGCGTCACTCGGTGACGGTCGGCGGGGCGCTCAGGAACGGGCGCACCTCGAGCCACTCGTGGATCGGCTTCCCGCCTGCTCCGGGGGCCGCCGACAGCTCGCCCGCGAGCGCGAGCGCGCGCTCGTAGCCCTCGACGTCGATCACCATCCACCCGGCGATCAGGTCCTTGGTCTCCGCGAAGGGCCCGTCGGTGACCGGCGGCCTGCCCTCCCCGTCGTACCGGACGAACGTGCCCTCCGGCGAGAGCGCCTGGCCGTCGACGTACTCCCCGGTGCCCTCCAGGCGGACGGCGAAGTCGGCCATGTACCGCAGGTGGTCCTCGATCTCGGCCGGGGTCCACCGGTCCATCGGGACGTCGTTGACGGCCTCGGGGGCGCCGCGGTAGTGCTTGAGGAGCAGGTACTTCGCCATGGCGGGTCTCCTTGGTGTGTGGTGCGGCCCCGGTGGCCGCCTCCGACCCTGGGACGGAGCCGCTGGGCCGGTCTCGACATCCTCGCCACTACTTCTTCGGCGGTGCGTCAGGCCCGGCGCCGGGCCAGCTCGAACGCCGCCACCGCCCCCGCGCTGGCGACCCCGAGCGACTCCACCCCGCCGCGCATGGGGATGGCGAGCAGGCCGCTGAGCAGCGGGCGGACCGTCGCGGAGAGCCCGTCGGTCTCGTTGCCCAGCACCAGGGCCACCCGCGCGGGCAGCTGCGCGTCGAGTAGCGACTTCGACCCGGCGTCGAGCCCGTAGAGCGTGAAGCCCGCGTCCCGCAGCGCCTCGCAGCCCTCCTCGACGGTGCCCGAACGCAGCACCGGCGCCCGGAACGCGACCCCCGCGGAGGCCTTCACCACCAGCGGGTCGATCGCCGGGACGCCTCGGCGCGGCAGCAGCACGCCGTCGAGCCCGGCCGCGGTGGCGCTGCGCAGGATCATGCCGACGTTGGCCGGGTTCGTGACCCGGTCGAGCACCAGCACCGCGGCCGGAGCGTCCGGGGCCAGCGCGCCCGTGAACTCCGCGACCGGCGCCATCCGCGGCGCCACGACGTCGGCGAGCACACCCTGGTCGTGGCGTCCGTTGCCGGCCAGCACCTTCACGCGGTGCGCCGACGCGCGCTGCACCGGCACGCCGCGCGAGCGGGCGGCGTCGAGGATGGCGCGCACCGGGTCGCCGCGCAGCCCCTCGGCCACGATCACCTTGTCCACGCGCAGACCGGTGTCGTCGAGCGCCTCCAGCACGGGCTTGCGGCCGTACACGGTGATGAAGGTGTCCTTCGGCGAGCGCGGGTCCGGCACCGGCCCAGCCTAGGCTGGGCGCGTGTACGTGCTCACCGTCGCCGCGAACGGGCCGCCGCTGCGGTCCTACCAGGACGCCGTGGACCTCGTCGGGCTCGCCTGGGAGAGCGATGCCGCGCTGGTCGTCGTCCCGGTGCAACGCCTCCACGAGGACTTCTTCGAGCTGCGGAGCGGCGTGGCGGGGGAGATCGTCGGGAAGCTGACGTCCTACCGCATCCGGCTCGTCGTGCTGGGCGACGTGTCCCGGCACGTGGCGGCCAGCACCTCGCTGCGGGCCTTCGTCGAGGAGGCCAACCGCGGTCGGGAGGTCTGGTTCGTCACCGACGCCGCCGATCTCGACGCCCGGATCGGGGGCGACGCCTAGGATCATGGTCATG
>JAKDLE010000622.1 GCA_030453005.1 Pseudonocardia sp.
GGGGGGGGCCGGCCCCCCCCCCCCCCCCGCGGGCCGGGGGCCCCCCCGCCGCGGCGAGCAGCGCCGCCGTGGCGGGCGCGGGCAGCGGGAGAACGCCGTGCCGGGTCGCCACGGTGCCGCTGCCCAGTGCGAGCGGAGCGCAGTGCACCGAGGTGACGCCGAGCAGGTCCAGGGCGGCGGCGACGCCGACCGTGTCGACGACCGTGTCGAGCCCCCCGATCTCGTGCAGGTGCACCTCGGCGGGGTCGACGCCGTGGATGCGGGCCTCCACCTCGGCGATCGCGCGCACCGCGCGGACGGCGAGCGGCGAGCCCGCCACGTCCGCGAGCAGCTCCGCGGCCCGCCGTTCGGTGGGCCCGTGACCAGTGACCGGGTCGTGCACGGTGACGACGGCGCGGGTGGCGCTCAGGGCACCCCGGGTGACGACCTCGGCGTCGAGGCCCCACCCCTCCAACCCGGTGGCGGCGACGGCCGCACGGACGCCGTCGAGCGGCGCGCCGAGGTCGAGCAGGGCACCGAGCAGCATGTCGCCGGAGATCCCGCTGAACGGGTTGAGCCAGCAGATCACCGGCGCGCCGCCCGCGCCATCCGGTGCGCGGCCATCGCCGCCCCGAACCCGTTGTCGATGTTCACCACGACCACACCCGCCGCGCACGACGTCAGCATCCCGAGCAGCGCCGTGACGCCCTCGAGTGCGGCCCCGTACCCGACCGACGTCGGCACCGCGATCACCGGGCACCCGACGAGCCCGCCCACGACGCTCGGCAGCGCGCCCTCCATGCCCGCGACGCAGATGACGGCGTCGGCGCCGTCGAGCTCGGCGGTCTCGGCGAGGAGCCGGTGCAACCCGGCGACCCCGACGTCGCGCAGCCGGTGCACGTCCAGCCCGACGGCGGTGGCGACCACGGCGGCCTCCGCCGCGACCGGGGCGTCCGACGTACCCGCCGAGACCACGACGACGCGGAAAGCCCGCGGCGGCGCCGGACGCCACACCAACAGCCGGGCGTCCACGTCGTACACCCCGTCGGCCACGGCGGCGCCCACCTCCGCGGCGGCGCCCGCCTCCAGCCGGGTCACCAGCACGGGCCCGGCGTTCGCCGCCAGCAGCGTCCGCACCACCCCGACGACCTGCTCGGTCGACTTGCCCGGCCCGTACACGACCTCGGGCACACCCATCCGCTGCTCGCGGTCGACGTCCGGCCGGGCGTAGCCCAGATCGGAGTAGCCCAGGTCGGAGCGGCGCGGCGCGTCGGTCACCGCGCCGCCGGCAGCCCGAGCAGCACGTTCATCCGACCGCTGGCGAAGCCCTGCAGGTCGAGGGCGCAGAACTCGAACCCGGCCGCGCGCACGCCCGTGTCCAGCTCCGCCGCCACGGCGGCGGCGCGCGCGACCTCGCCCGCAGGAACCTCGACGCGGGCCACGGAGCCCGCTGCGTGCGACCGCACCCGGCAGACGGGGAACCCCAGGGACCGCACGGCGTCCTCGGCCCGTTCGATGCGTCCCAGCAGCTCGGCCGTGACCGGGTCGCCGTAGGCGACCCGCGAGGCGAGGCAGGCCGCGGCGGGCTTGTCGGCGGTGCGGAGGCCGAGTGCGGCGCTCAGCGCGCGCACGTCCGCCTTCCCCAGCCCGGCCTCCACGAGCGGCGCGACGGCCCCGCGCGCGACCGCCGCACTCTGGCCCGGCCGGTGGTCGCCGAGATCGTCCAGGTTGGTGCCCAGCGCGATCCGGGCCCCGCTCAACGCCGCGAGCGGCACGAGCACGTCGAGCAGAGCCGACTTGCAGTGGTAGCAGCGGTCGGCCGCGTTCGCGACGTACTCGGGGCGCTGCAGCTCGTCGGTGCACACCTCGACGTGGGCGATGCCGCGCTCACGGGCGAACGCGCGAGCCGCCGTCCGCTCAGCGGCGGGCAGGCTCGCCGACACGGCGGTGACCGCCACCGCGCGGTCGCCGAGCTCCTCGGCCGCGACGGCCGCGAGCAGCGCCGAGTCGACGCCGCCCGAGAACGCGACCAGCAGGCGCCCCGCCCGGCGGACGCGCTCCCGCAACGCCGCCTCGAGAGGCTGCAAGCGTCCCATCTTCTCCGGCTCCCTCGCAGGTTCGCTCAGCACGGGCCGCCCGAGGTTAGCCCGGGCCGCACGACGGTCAGTGCACCTCGCCCTTCCGCCGTCCGCTCAGCGTCTCGGCCACACCGATCAGCAACACGGAGGCGATCACCGCGACGATGAAGCCGAGCACGTTGAGCTCGAAGACGCCGCCCGTGCCCAGCAGGTTCGCGACGACTCCGCCGATCACGGACCCGACCAGGCCCAGCAGCAGCGTGGCGAGCAGACCGAGGTTCTGCTTGCCGGGTTTGATGAGCCGCGCGAGCGCTCCGATGATGAGCCCGGCGACGATGAAACCGATCACGAGTGTCTCCCTTGGTACGAGGCCTACCTCCCGAGCAGACACCTCTCCGGCCCGGATGTCACGGAGATTCCCCCGCTGCGGGTGGATAGACTCAAGTATGGAGCCGCACGAGGCGGCAACCCCGGACGAGTACGCCGTACCCGGAACGACAAGACGGCGTGTCCGGAGGTGGGTGTCGTGGCGTGGATCGTCCTCGTGGTCTCGGGTGTGCTGGAGACCGTCTGGGCCACCGCCCTCGCCCGCTCGGTCGGCTTCAGCAGGCTGGTCCCGTCGGTCGTGTTCGGCGTGGCGCTGGTCCTGAGCATGGCGGGCCTCGCCTTCGCCCTGCGCACGATCCCGGTCGGCACCGGTTACGCAGTGTGGGTCGGCATCGGTGCGGTCGGCACCGCCGCCTACGGCATGGCGGTGCTCGGTGAGCCTGCGACGACCGCCAGGATCCTGTG
>JAKDLE010000623.1 GCA_030453005.1 Pseudonocardia sp.
GGCGTTCGCCGGAGGGATGACGGTGTTCCCCGGCGGAGGCGTCGACCCGGCCGACGCCCCGGACCCCGCGCTGTGGTCGGGGCCGGACCCGGCCTGGTGGGGGGACCGCTTCGCGGCTGATCCCGGGCTCGCGGGCCGCCTGGTCCAGGCGGCGGTGCGGGAGACCTTCGAGGAGTGCGGTGTGCTGCTCGCCGCCCGCGCCGACGGCTCCTCCCCCGATCCGGGGGCGCTGGCGCAGGAGCGTGCCGACCTCGTCGCCCGCCGGTCCACGCTGAGTGAGGTGCTGGCGGCGCACGAACTGGTGCTGCGGGCGGACCTCCTGGAGGCGTGGGCGCGCTGGGTCACACCCGAGGAGTCGCCGCGCCGATACGACACGGCGTTCTTCGTCGCCGCCGTCCCGTCCGGACAGGAGGCCGACGCCCACACGACTGAGGCGGTGGAGGCGGCGTGGTGGTATCCGGCGGAGGCGTTGGAGCGTTGGCAGCGGGGGGAGATGGAGCTGATGGCCCCCACGTTCCGCACCTTGCAGGAGATCGTCGAGTACCCGGACACCACGTCTGTGCTGGCCGCCGCGGCGGTGCGGCAGGTGCGGCCGGTGACGCCCCGGGTGAAGCGGGAGGGCGACCAGGTGGTGATCGTCCTGCCCGGGGATCCGGGCTTCGAGGTCGCCGCGGGGCACCTGCGTCCGGGGGACGTCGGATGACCCACCCCGCCTACGGGTCGCTGCGGTCGGTCACGCCGCTGGCGTCGGTGCTGCTGGCCGACAACCCGTCCCCGATGACGCTGGAGGGCACGAACACCTGGGTGCTGCGGGCACCCGGGGTGGAGGAGTGCGTGGTCGTCGACCCCGGCGAGGACGATCTCGCGCACCTGGAGCGGGTGGCCGCGCAGGGGCCCGTGGCGCTCGTGCTGGTCACCCACCGCCACCCCGACCACGCGGGGGGCGCACGCCGCTTCTCCGAGCTGACGGGGGCGCCGGTACGGGCCCTCGACGGTTCACTCGTGCTGGGCTCCGAGGCGCTCGGCGAGGGTGATGTGGTGGCCGCCGCGGGGGTCGAGCTGCGGGTCGTCACCACGCCGGGGCACACGTCGGACTCGGTGTCGTTCCTGCTCGACGGGCCGGACGCCGCCGAGGTCGTCCTCACCGGAGACACGATCCTGGGCCGGGGCACCACGGTGATCGCGCACCCGGACGGCTCGCTGGGCCCCTACCTCGACTCCCTGCACCGCCTCGCCGACCTCGCGCCCGGCATCGCCGTACTGCCCGGCCACGGCCCGGAGCTGCCCGACGCCGCCGCCGTCGCCCGCGTCTACCTGGCCCACCGCGAGCAGCGGCTGGAGCAGGTGCGGGCCGCGGTCGCCACGCTCGGCGTGGACGTCACCGCGCGGCAGGTGGTGGAGCTGGTCTACGCCGACGTGGACGAGGCGCTGTGGCCTGCGGCCGAGTGGTCGGTGCGGGCGCAGCTGGAGTACCTGCGGCAGTGATCAGCAGGCGGCCGCGTACGGCTCCGTGGGCGCCGGGGCCAGCGTGTCCCGGCGCCGCCACAACACCGCGGCCACGACGCCGCCCGCGAGGCCGCCGGTCAGGAACGCCCCGGGAGGCCCGGCGAGGTCCACGCTGAACCCGGACAGGACCTGCGCGGCCGATAGACCGAGAGTCGCGGCCGTGACCACCCAGCCGAAGGCCTCGGTGGCGGCGCCCCCCACGAGCAGCGTGACATGGACTACGACGTCGATCACGACAGATCCTTTCCACTCCTCGGTTCGACCTCGCGCATCGGCACGGCGCGACACCTCCTCAACAGGGGCTGCCGCGGGAGTACCCGGAGAACAGGTCTTCCGTCCGTCACGGCCTCGGCATCACCCCGCAAACCCGACTGACGCTCGCCAGAGCGCGGCGCCGAGAATGACCCGGTTCCCCTCGGCGATCCGTCACCTCAGCCTCCTGTCTGTTCGCCGAGGTAGAACGCGGTGGTGCGGTTCGCGGCCGCGGTGGCGTCGGCCTCCGGTGTCCCGGCGCGCACCGACGCCTGCGCCCAGCGTTCGCTCGCGACGGGGATGAACCGCTGCGCGGGGCCGGACCGGGCGAAGGCCTCAGCTCAGGATCGTCCGGACGGTCCTACCCACCGACGACGTGCAGCGCCAGGCCCAGCAGGGCGAGGTCCCAGCCCACTCCCGTGGCGCCGGGGCCGAACAGTGCAGCGTCAGCAGGTCCTGTCCGAGCGGCTGCCCGGCCTCACGCTGCCCGCGGCGCCGCACCCACCCGAAGCCGACCGTGCCCAGCACCGTGACCGGCGCACCGAGCAGCAACGCCGGCACCGCATCCCCGGCGCCGACGACCCCGAGTACCAGGGTGCGGAAGGCGGCCCACGGTCAGCACCGCCAGGGCTCGGTTCACCGGCTCACTCTCCGACGCCCGATGACGGAGGTCAACGGTCAGCGCCCGCTCGGCGAAGCGCCGACTCCGCTCGACCGGAGCCCCCTTTGTCGCGCGCGTCAGCCGATCTGCTCGAACAGGGACACGATGGTCGTTCGACGCCGACCGGGCGTCCTGCCCGGCACGGTGCTGCACCGTCAGGGCCGCTGCGGCAAGCCCACCTGCCGCTGTCACGCCGACTCGCCCCGCCCGCACCCGCCGTTTCACAGCTGGACCCGCAAGGTCGAGGGCAAGACCCGCACCCGGCGGCTGAGCGACGAGCAACTGCGCGACTACCAGCCCTGGTTCGACAACGCCCGACGACTCCGCACGCTGACCATCGAACTCGAACAGCTCTCCCTACACGTACTCAGCCACGTGGAGTGCCCCGTTGTTCTCGGACCACGATCCAATAGGATCTGGCCCGGAAGG
>JAKDLE010000624.1 GCA_030453005.1 Pseudonocardia sp.
TCGGTGTCGGCCGACGGCGCCCCGCTGCTCCTCGTGCGCCGCGGCGACGGGATCCACGCCGTCCACGACCGGTGCTCGCACCGCGGCTGCCTGCTCAGTGAGGGGGACGTCGACGGCAACGTCGTCACCTGTCCCTGCCACGGGTCGCGCTTCGACGTGCGCGACGGCACGCTGCTGCGGGGGCCCGCGACCGTCGACCAGCCCGCGTTCGACGTGCGTGAGACGGACGGGAAGGTGGAGGTGCGGCGGCGCACCCGGACCTGACGGCCGCTCAGAACTCCGCGATCGCCGCGTTCAGCGTGGCGCTCGGGCGCATGATCTCGTCGGTCCGCGCCTTGTCCACGTGGTAGTAGCCGCCCAGGTCCACCGGGTGGCCCTGCACCGCGTTCAGCTCCCCGACGATCGTGTCCTCGTCGGCCGCGAGGCGCGCCGCCAGGTCGGTGAACAGCGCGGCCAGCTCGGCGTCGTCGGTCTGCGCGGCCAACGCCTCGGCCCAGTACAGCGCCAGGTAGAAGTGGCTGCCGCGGTTGTCCAGCTCGCCGACCTTGCGCGAGGGGGACCGGCCGTCCTCCAGCAGCCTGCCGGTGGCGACGTCGAGGGCCTGGCCCAGCAGCGCCGCACGCGGGTTGTCGGTCTTCTCCGCCAGGAACTCCAGCGAGACGGCGAGAGCAAGGAACTCACCGAGGCTGTCCCACCGTAGGTAGTTCTCCTTGAGCAGCTGCTGGACGTGCTTGGGCGCCGAGCCGCCCGCGCCGGTCTCGAACAGACCACCGCCGCCGAGCAGCGGCACGACCGAGAGCATCTTGGCCGACGTGCCGAGCTCGAGGATCGGGAACAGGTCGGTGAGGTAGTCGCGCAGCACGTTGCCGGTGACCGAGATGGTGTCCTCGCCGCGACGGGCGCGGTCGAGGGTGAAGCGGGTGGCCGCGGCGACGTCCATGATCTCGATCCGGCAGCCGCTGGTGTCCAGTGATCCGAGCTGGGACCGCACCTTCTTGAGCACCTCGGCGTCGTGGGCGCGGGTCTCGTCGAGCCAGAACACGGCGGGGGCGCCGGTGGCGCGGGCGCGGGAGACGGCCAGCTCCACCCAGTTGCGGATCGGTGCGTCCTTGGTCTGGCAGGCGCGCCAGACGTCGCCGGACGCGACGGCGTGTTCCAGCAGCGTGCCGCCGTCGGCGGAGACGACGCGGACGGTGCCTGCGGTGGCGATCTCGAAGGTCTTGTCGTGGCTGCCGTACTCCTCGGCCTTCTGCGCCATCAGCCCGACGTTGGGCGTGGTGCCCATCGTGGTCGGGTCGAACGCACCGTGTTCGCGGCAGAACGCGACGGTCTCGGCGTACAGCGCGGCGTAGGAGGAGTCCGGGATGACGTACTTGGTGTCCTGCAGCTCGTTCTGTGCGTTCCACATCTTCCCGGAGGAGCGGATCGCGGCGGGCATGGACGCGTCGATGATGACGTCGCTGGGCACGTGCAGGTTGGTGATGCCGCGGTCGGAGTCGACCATCGCCAGCGACGGGCCGCTGTCGTACCCGGCGGTGATCGCCTTCTCGATGGCCTCCCGCGCGGCGGCGGGCAGCTTCGACAGCGCGGTGAGCACGCTGGCCAGGCCGTCGTTCGGGTCGGCGCCGACGGAGGCGAGCTCGTCGCCGTACTGCGCGAACACGTCGGCGAAGTACTGCGTCACCGCGTGGCCGAACAGGATCGGGTCCGACACCTTCATCATCGTGGCCTTGAGGTGGATCGAGAACAGCACGCCGGACTCGCGCGCGTCGGCGATCTGCGCGGCCAGGAACGCGTTCAGCGCCTCGGCACGCATGACGGAACCGTCGACGATCTCGCCCGCCAGCACCGGCAGCGACTCCTTGAGCACGGTGACCGTGCCGTCGGCGGCCACGTGCTCGATGCGCAGCTCGGCGGCCTCGCCGAGCGTCACCGACGTCTCGGAGTGCCGGAAGTCGCCCGAGTCCATCGTGACGACGTGCGATGCCGAGTCGGGCGACCAGGCGCCCATCGAGTGCGGGTGCTTGCGGGCGAAGCCCTTCACCGACGCGGGGGCGCGGCGGTCGGAGTTGCCCTCGCGCAGCACCGGGTTCACGGCGCTGCCCTTGACGGCGTCGTACTTCGCGAGCGCCTCGGGACCGGCGTCCTCCGCGTAGTCGGGCAGGTCGAAGCCCGCCTTCTGCAGCTCCGCGATCGCGGCCTTGAGCTGCGGGATCGACGCGCTGACGTTCGGCAGCTTGATGATGTTGGCCTCGGGCGTGGTGGCCAGCTCGCCGAGCTCGGACAGCGAGTCGGGCGCGTGCCCGAACTGCGCCAGGATGCGGGCGGCGAGGGAGATGTCGCGCGTCTCGACGTCGACACCCGCCTTCCCGGCGAACGCCTCGACGACCGGCAGGAACGAGTGCGTCGCCAGCGCAGGCGCCTCGTCGGTGTAGGTGTAGATGACCTTCATCGTTGCTCGGCCCTGCCTCGGTGCTCGGTGAGTTGCCTCGGTGGTCTGCGTCTCTCGGCGACACGCTATCCCGTACGGGCGTCCTGGCGCGTCCGGTGTGCAGCGCGACACCGGACGACTAGTGTGAGGCTCCACGGCGCCCCGGATTCCGGGGTGTATCGGAGGGGAGTCATGGCCAGACGCATCCCGCGCGTGAGTCTCGACGGCGCGACGTACCGCGGCTGGCCGTTCGTGCTCGTACTCGGCGTGCTCCTCGCGGTGATCGCGCTGTTCGACCGCGGCAGCATCGACCTCACCCAGTCCGACGGGGCCACGGGTTGCAGCCTCGAGGTCACCACCGACGAGCTCAACGTCCGCGCGGGGCCCGCGGAGGCCGCGGAGCTGCTCGGCTCGATC
>JAKDLE010000625.1 GCA_030453005.1 Pseudonocardia sp.
GCAACGCATGGGCGACCGCTTCACCGTCAACCTGCTGGATCACCTCGGCATCCCGGCCGGCCGCCGCTGAGGCCGGTGTTACAGATGGGGTAGATGAGGCTCGTGAGGTGACGCCCGGCATACTGGGCCGCGGACGTGCACGGTTGGCGGGCGAACGGTGGGGTGCGGCGTGGTCTGCACCCTCGATGCGCTGGACCGTCGCATCGTCGGGGCCCTGCAGGTCGACGGCCGGGCCCACTGGGGGCACGTCGCCGCGGTGCTCGACGAACCCGAGAGCGCGGTGGCCCGCCGCGGGCAGCGGCTGCTGGCCCTCGGCGTCGTGCAGGTCATCGGCGTGCCCGCGCCCACGGCGGGCACCGTGGTCCACCTCCGCTGTGAGCCGGGGCAGGAGCGGGTGGCGGCGCTGTCGCTGGCCCGCCGCCGCGACACCCGCTACGTGCACCTGCTCGCCGGGGCCGCGGGCGGCGTCGCCTAGATCGGCTGCGCGCCGCACCGCCTGGCCCGCCTGGTGGGGGACGAGCTACCGCGCGTGCCCGGCCTGGTCGGCGCGGACGGCGCCACGGTGCTGCGTTACGTCCGCACCGAGGACGAGTGGCGGCCGGGCCTGCTGGGTGCCGACGAGTGCGACGCGCTCACCGAGTACCTGCCCCCGCCGGGGCACGCGCCGTTCGGCGAGGTGAAGGACATCGGACGCACCGACCGGATGCTGCTCACGGCCCTGGCCTTCGACGCCCGACGCCCCGACGAGGAGCTGGCGGAGGCCACCGGGCTCTCCCGCTCGGCCGTGCCCAGGCGGGTGGACCGGCTGCGCCGCGACGGGCGGCTGCGGATCCGTGCGGTGGTCGATCCGGCCCGGCTGGGGTTCGGGCTGCGGGCGGTGGTGCGCGCGTCGGCCGCCCCGCGGGACGTGGCCTCGGTGGCCGTCGGGCTGCTGCGGGAACCGTGGGTGCTGCGGGCGTCCTGCGTCAGTGGGGACCGGCCGGTGCTCGCGGAGCTCGCCGTGCCCGGCGTCGACGCGCTGCATGACCTGACGACCGGGGCGGCCTGGCTCACCGGCGTCACCGCGCTGGAGGTGACCGTGGTGGCGGGCACGGTCAAGGACGGCGGGCTGTTCACCCCACCCGAGGATGCCGCGACGCACTGAGCGGGGCACTATCAGCTGATGATCGTGACTCTGGATGCGGACGGCGCCGTGGTGGCTGACGCCGACGACTGCCGCCGGCTGCGTCTGTCCACCCCACTCGACGACGGCCCGCTGCGGGTGGCGTTGCGCGACACCGGCACCGGGGAGCCCGGGTCGGACGGCGACGTCTGGCTCGACCTCGCGGTACTGCGTTCCCGGGCGAAGCTCGTGGCCACCGAGCCCGACTGGGCGCAGCGGTGGAGCGCGATGGTCGCCTACGCGGAGCAGCAGGGCTGGCTCTCCGCCGACGGCCGTGCGGTGCGGGTCCACGCCGAGCGCTGAAGCCTTGCGCCGGCCCGTCGCCGCACCGCCCGAGCGCGTGTGGCCGCTGGTCAGCGACATCCACCTGATGGCGGCGTGGAGCGAGGAGCTGCAGGAGATCGCCTGGCTCGACGCGGCACCCGCCCCGCGCAGGGACGCGCGCGTTCCGGGGTGGCAACCGGCACCCGCAGGCCGGGGAGTGGACCACCGTCTCGCGTGTCGCCGCCTGCGACGCCCCCGCGGTCATTCGGCTGGGACGTCGAGGACCCTGCGCACCCCACCGCCATTTGGCGCTTCGAGCTCACCCCGCACGAGGGCGGCACGACGGTGCGGCAGTGGCCCGGATAGGGCCCGGGCCGTCGACAAGGAGGAGCGCATCGTGGCGGGCAGGCTCCGCGAGTGGCAGGCCGGGATCGAGTCGAACCTGGCGACGATCAAGGAGCTGACCGAGCAGGCGCCGTGAGGACGGTGCCCCCACGAGGATCGTGACGCCATGAGGATTGGGACGCCATGAGAATTGGGACGACCATGGTGGCGTCGGCGGGACGGTGGTGCGACACCGTCGGGTTCGTGGTCGAGGCCGAACGGATCGGCCTCGACGCGCTGGGCTACCTGGCGGCGCGGACCTCGCGGATGCTGCTGGGGTCGGGGGTCCTGCAGGTCGGCACGCGGAGCCCGGTGCTGATCGCGCGGACCGCGCTGACACTGGCCGACATGTCCGACGGCCGGTTCCTGCTGGGGCTGGGCGGCTCCGGGCCGCAGGTCATCGAGGGTCTGCACGGCGTGCCGTTCGCGCACCCACTCGGGCGCACCCGGGAGACCGTGGAGGTCGTCCGCCCCGGTGTTCACGGGCGAGAACGGTGGCCCGCGACGGGCGGCACCTCCGGCCGGGTGGGATGGATGATGTCGCTACCCGGCGGCGACGGCCGCCCGATGCGCACGTCGACGGCGCCGAACCCGGACATCCCGATCTACCTGGCCACCCTCTCGCCGCGGATGCTCGCGCTCACCGGCGAGGTCGCTGACGGTCGGCTGGGCACCAGCTTCGTGCCCGAGGGCGCCGCGGCCTCCTTCGACCCGATCCGCGAGAGGCGGCCCGCGCGGGCCGCACCCTCGCCGACCTGGACCTGGGTCAGGGCGCCGAGGTGGCGTTCGCGGCCGACGAGGGCGAGCTCGCGGCGATGGTGGACGCCCGGCGCCCCGGCATCGCGTTCGGCTTCGGCGGGATGGGCACGGCGGCGTCCAACTTCTACTTCGACGCCTACCCCCGGCAGGGGTGGGGCGAGCGCGCCGACGCGTCCGCGAGCGGTGGCCGGCCGGGGACCAGGTCGGCGCGGCCCACGCCGTGGACGACGACATGGGGCTGGGCACCACGCTGATCGGCACCGAGGACGGGA
>JAKDLE010000626.1 GCA_030453005.1 Pseudonocardia sp.
GCTGCCGCCCGAGCATCTGCGCAAGGGCGTCGCGTGGGCCCGGGAGCGGGGCGCCATCGTGGCGTCCGACGAGTGCTACCTGTCCCTGTCCGGCGGCGCCGCGCACTCCGTGCTGCACCCCGACGTCTGCGAGGGCTCGCACCAGGGACTGCTGGCGGTGCACTCGATGTCGAAGTCGTCGAGCCTCGCGGGGTACCGGGCGGGCTTCGTCACCGGCGACCCGAGCCTGGTCGCGGCGCTGCTGGAGGTGCGCAAGCACGCGGGCATGATCGTCCCGCGGCCGGTCCAGGCCGCGATGGAAGCGGCCGCGGGCGACGACGCGCACGTCGAGGAGCAGGCCGCGGTGTACGCGCGGCGCCGCGCCACGCTGCGGGTCGCGTTGGAGAAGGCCGGACTCCGCGTCGACCACTCCGAGGCCGGGCTCTACCTCTGGGCCACGGCGGGCGGGCCGTCGCGGTCCACTGTGCGCGAGTTCGCGGAGCGGGGGGTCCTGGTCGCGCCGGGGGAGTTCTACGGGCCCGCGGGGGCGCAGCACGTCCGCGTCGCCCTCACCGCGTCCGACGAGCGCATCGACGCGGCGGTGGCACGGATCAGCCCGTGAACCGGGCCGACATCGGTACCCGGCCCGCCGTACGGCCGTGGGTGGTGCTGCTGGGCGTGCTCGCGTTGGCGGTCAACCTCCGGGCGTCGCTCGCGGGCTACCCGCCGCTGCTGCA
Organism: Pseudonocardia sp.; assembly: GCA_030453005.1. Lineage (GTDB taxonomy): Bacteria > Actinomycetota > Actinomycetes > Mycobacteriales > Pseudonocardiaceae > Pseudonocardia. The sequence continues at coordinate 717 of JAKDLE010000626.1, forward strand.
GACCGTGCGCGCGGAGCTCGGCGCCTCGGCGAGCGTCGCCGGGCTGGTGCAGGCGGGCGCGGTGCTGATGATGGGCGCCGCGTCGTTCGTCGGGTCCACCGTCGGGGCCCGGTTCGGCCGCGAACGCGCGCTCGGCGGCGCGGTGGGTCTCGTCGCACTCGGCGGGGTGCTGCGCGGGGTGCCCGCGCTGGCGCCGCTGATCGGAGGCAGCCTCGTCATCGGGGCAGGCATCGGGCTCGCCGGGGTGCTGCTCACCGGGGTCGTCAAGGAGCACCTGGCGGAACGCGCGGGTGTGGCGACCGGCGGGTACGTCGTCGCGATGATGATCGGGGCCACCGTGGCCAGCGGCGTCGCGGTGCCACTCGCGATCGTGCTGGGCGGATGGTCGTTCTCGCTGGCGGTCTGGGCGGTGCCCGCCGTGCTCGCCGTCGCCGCGTGGACCCCCATCGCCCGCCGGATACCGGTGCCGCCCCGCGCAGCCGTGGCGGGCGCGCCGCCGTGGCGCGACCCGTTCGCCCGGCTCGCGGCGTGCTACCAGGCGGGCACGTCGGTGATGTTCTACGGCTGGTTGACCTGGCTCTCGCCGTACTACGAGAGCCAGGGGTGGAGTGCCGGGAAGGCGGGGCTGCTGCTGGCGGTCTGGAGTGTCACGCAGATCCCGGCCGCGCTGCTCGGCCCCGCGCTGGCACAGCGGCGCCGACGGTGGCGGTTCTGGGCGGGCCTCACACTGTCCTGCGGGATGGTCGGGACGCTCGGCGCCATGCTGCTGCCGATGCCACCGGTGCTCGGGCCGTGGCTCTGGGTCGTGCTGATGGGCATCGCACTCGGCGCGGGGTTCCCCCTGGGCCTGACCGTGATCGCCTGGCGAACGCCGGACGGTGCGGCGAGTGCCGCCACCAGCGGGTTCGCGCTCGGCGTCGGCTACACCGCGGCAGGCCTCGCCCCGCTGCTGATGGGCGTGCTCATCGACCTGACGGGGGGCTTCCCGGCCGCGTTCGTGGTGCTGCTGGCCGCGGGCGGGCTGCAGGGGCTCGCGATCGTCCGGATCGGCGACCGGCCCGTCAGACGCTGACCGCCGCGACCCGCTCCCACGCCGCCCACCACTCGTCGCGCTTGGCCTGCGCCCGCGTGCGCTCGCGTTCCACCAGCCTGCCCGCGACGAACACGACGTGTGCGTCCGGAAGCTCGCCGAGGCCGTCGAGGAGCTCACGGACGCGGGCCTCGGCCACACAGGCGTCCTGGTGGTCGCCGAGCACCTCCTGCAGCTCCGCGGTGACGGCCAGCAGCGTCCTGACCCGCTTGCCGACGGGTGACCTCCGCAGACCGGGTTCGACCAGCTCACCGGTGTAGCGCACCCGCTTGCCGTATATGCGCAGGGCGTGCAGCACCGCGTCGGGCGGGCTCGGCCCGGCCTTCTCCACCGCCCGGCGCAGCTTGTGGGCCTCCGCGCGGATCAGGTCGACGAGCTCGGGCTGGGCCTGCGTGGCGCTCGGGGTGGGCAGCGGCAGGCGCACCGCGTCGGCGATGCGCTCGAGCAGCGCCGGGTACCGCGGAGCGTCGAGGGCGGCGAGCATCTCGGCGCGCGCGGTCACCCGCTGGCCGTCCAGCGCGTCGACGAGCACCCGGCCGGCCTCCTGCTCCACGCGGGGCAGGGTGCCGACCTCGGCGCGCAGCCGCAGCAGCAGCACGTCGAGATCGCGCACCGGACCCAGGGCCCGGCCGAGCCACCCGAGCTCGGCCCGCAGGTCGTCGGCCCAGGCGGGGTCGAGCAGCGGGCGCGCGGCCTTGAGCGCCGCGCTCATCCGCCGCACCGAAACCCGCATCTGGTGCAGGTCCTCGATGTCCTCGCCGGTGCGGGTGCCCGGGTCGTGGGCCAGCAGCGCCCGCAGCCGCAGGTCGAGAGCGGCGCGCACGTGGTGCGGCGGGGCGTCCGTCGGTGCCGCGGTGAACGGCGCAGGCAGGTCGAGCGTCTCGGGGGAGACGCGCCGGGTGCGGCGGGGAGCGGCGATGGGCACGGCAGCCGACTCTAGTGGCCGGCCGTTCCACCCCCCCCGGCCCCCCCCCCCCCCCCCCCCCCGGGGCCCGCGGGGGGGGGGGGGTGGGGGGGGGGGGGGTGGGCGGGC
>JAKDLE010000627.1 GCA_030453005.1 Pseudonocardia sp.
GGGCGCCACCGTCGCCGACGGCCCCGACGGGGTCGTCGACATCAGCCTCGATCTGACGCTGCAGTACCCCGCCCCCGTGCGCCGCACCGTCGACTCCGTGCGGGCCCGGGTGGGCGAGGACCTCACCCGGATGACCGGACGCCGTATCCGCAACCTCGCCGTCACCGTGTCGGGGCTGCGTGGCGCCGATACGGGCACCGGCTCCGGCTCCGACCACCGAGTCCAGTAGGAGTTGACGATGCGTGTCCTGCTCCGGGTCCTCGCCCCGCTACTCGGCCTCGCACTCGCCGCGGCCGGTGTGCTGCTGGTGGTAGAGGTCGTCGCCGCCTGGGTGTCGCCCGCCACCGACGGCCTGCTCGTGCCCTGGCCCGACTGGCGCACCACGATGGAGACCCTGGCCTGGGCGGACGCACCCGTCCCCGCCGTCGCGATCGGTGTCGGGGTGCTCGGGCTGCTGCTCGTCCTGCTCGGTCTGCTCGCCCGGCGCCACGACATCAGGTTCTCCTCCCCCACGCCGGAGGTCACCGTGACCACCTCGCCGCGCGTGCTCGCCCGGCTGGTCGGCAGGCGCGTCCGCGGCACCGACGGGGTGTCCGCCGCGTCCGTCACCGCCACGAGCCGCAAGGTCTCCGTGGGTGCCCAGGCCTGGAACGACGCGGGCTCCGAGCTGCGTTCCTCCGTCGGGTCGACCGTCGACACGCTGCTCGACGAGCTCCCGCTGGCCCGCCGCCCCCGCGTCGCCGTCACCGTGCAACAGAGGAAGGGAACGCGATGACTGTGTCGATGGAGAAGGACGGCCCCGGGTCCGGGGCGACCGCTGCCGCACCCGCTCCCCCGGCGGGCACGCTGCGGCGCCGGTCCCGCTCCGCGGTCGCCCGTTCCGCCGGCGGCGACCGGTCCCTGCTGGTCCTGATCGGACTCGTGCTGCTCGTCCTCGGGGTACTGGTGGCACTGCTGAGCTACGGCGTGTTCGGTGCCGCTCGCGCCGGGCGCCCGATCCTCGACCCGGTGGTCGCCGACGTCGTCACGTCGCAGCTGCTGATCGTGCGGCTCGTCGCGATCGCGGTCGGCGTGCTGGCGCTGATCCTCGGTCTGGTGTGGGCGGCCCGGTCGCTGCGTCCGGAACGGCGCCCCGACCTGGTGCTCGACCCCGGGCCCGAGACGGCCATCACCGTCGACTCGTCCGCCGCAGCCGACGCGCTGGCCACCCAGGCCGCCGCGCTGCCCGGCGTCGGACGGGCCAAGGCCCGGCTGGTGGGCTCACCCGACGCCCCCGCCGTGCGGATGTCGATGTGGCTCGCCGACGACGCCGACGTCCGCGACGTGCTCGACCGGCTCGACACCCAGGTGCTCTCCTCGGCCCGCTCCGCACTCGGTATCGCCGCCCTGCCCGTGGCCGTCCGCCTCGAGCTCGACAAGGCGACCACCGGCCCGCGCGTCAGCTGACCATCCGATCGGTGAGCGGCCCCACCCGGTCCGGGCGGGGCCGTTCACCGTTGCCACACCTGCGGTCGGGCAGGGTGGCGAGCCGGATGATCGGAAGTGGGCGGTGACATTGCGGTCGGGGATCCTGCGGTGGGGCTGGGTCCGCGCCGTCGCCCTGCTCACGCTGCTCGGCCTGCTCGCCGGATGCACCGTCGGCCCGTCGTTGCGCCCTCCGGTGGCCGTACGCGGGGAGAACCTGTCCATCCCCGCCCCGGCCGCACCGGTCGAGGTACCCGAGGCCCTGCCGCCGCTGCCGCCGTTGCAGCCGCAGGACACCACCATCCCGTTCGTCGACTGCACCACCGACGCGCTGGCCGCACTCGGCCTCCCCGCGCCGGGGTTGCGGGTGGAGTGCGGTGAGCTGCCGGTACCCGTCGACCCGGCCCGGAACGACCTGGGCAGCATCCTGCTCGGTGTGGTGCGGGTGAGCACCGCGTCGGGCCCGTCGGACAAGCCGCCGCTGCTCGCGCTGGGCGACAGCGTGGCGGGCCCCACGGTCGCGCACGCCGTGGAGCTGGCCACCCGGGTGTCGCCCGCGCTGCTGGAGGAGTTCGTGATCATCGGCCTGGACCGTCGCGGAGCGGGCGTGGACCGGCTGGACTGTGCGCCCCCGGACGCCCGTGCGGCACTCATCGACGCGGACCCGGCCGCCACCACCGAGGCCGATCTGGCGGCCCTGCTCGAACGCGCCCGCGAGATCGTGCAGGACTGCACGCTCAAGCTGTCCTCGGCGCTGGGCGGTTTCGGCCGGGAGGCCACCGCCGTCGACGTCGACCTGCTGCGGGACCGCCTCGGCGTCGCCCAGCTCTCCGCGGTCGGGGTCGGCGACGGAGCGGACGCGCTCGCCACGTGGGCCCGCGCGGTGCCGGGGGGCGTCGGCAGGCTGGTGCTGGACGGACCGTCGGACCTCTACGTCGGAGAACCCGCGCGCACCGCCGCCCGTGCCGCGTCGGCCGCCGCGGCCTTCGACGCGTTCGCCCTGTCCTGCACGGCGCTGGGCGACTGCCCGCTGGGACCCGACCCGCGCGCCACCGTCACGACCCTCGTGGACACGCTGCGCGACCGGCCACTCGTCGCGCCCGACGGGCGGCGCCTCACCGCGGGCGGGGCCACCACCGCCATCCTCGTCGCGCTGTCCGAACCCAACTCGTGGCCCGCCACGGCCGCCGCACTCGCTGCGGGGGCCGCAGGCGACCCCGGCCCCCTGCTCGGCGTCCTCGACCCCGTCGCCGGGCCCGGCACCGCCGTCGAGGGCCTGCTCGCGACCGCGTGCAACGACAACCCGGCCCGGCGCTCCCCCCTCGAGGTCGGCGCGCTGGCCGCCCGGCGCCGCGCCGAACAT
>JAKDLE010000628.1 GCA_030453005.1 Pseudonocardia sp.
TGATCGCGGCCGTCCTCATCGCCGCGATGTACACCGCGATGGTGCTGGGGATGGCCGAGCTGTCCTCCGCCCTCCCGACGGCGGGCGGGGGTTACACGTTCGCCCGCCGCGCGCTCGGACCGTGGGGCGGGTTCGCCACCGGCACCGCCATCCTCATCGAGTACGCCATCGCCCCGGCCGCGATCGCCACGTTCATCGGGGCCTACGTGGAGTCGCTGGGCCTGTTCGGCATCACCGACGGCTGGTGGGTCTACCTCGCCGCCTACGTGATCTTCGTCGGTGTGCACCTGATGGGCGTCGGCGAGGCGCTGAAGGTGATGTTCGTGATCACCGCCGTCGCCGTGGTCGGCCTGATCATCTTCGCGGTGGCCGCGATCCCGCTGTTCGACCCCGCCAACCTCACCGACATCACCCCAACCGGCGCCGCGGGAGCCTCCCCGTTCCTCCCCTACGGCTACCTCGGGATCTGGGCCGCCGTGCCGTTCGCGATCTGGTTCTTCCTCGCGATCGAGGGTGTGCCACTGGGCGCGGAGGAGGCCCGTGACCCGGCCAGGGACGTGCCGCGCGGGATCATCGCGGCGATGGTCGTGCTGCTCGTGACGGCCGCGACCGTGCTGGTTCTCGCGACCGGCGCCGTCGGGGCCTCGGCGCTGTCGGAGTCGGGCAACCCGCTCGTCGAGGCGCTGGGCACCGGCACGATGGGCACGATCGTCAACTACATCGGGTTGGCCGGGCTCGTCGCGAGCTTCTTCTCCATCATCTTCGCCTACTCGCGGCAGACGTTCGCGCTGTCGCGAGCGGGCTACCTGCCACGGGTGCTGTCGCTGACCAACGGCCGCAAGGCGCCCGCGCTCGCGCTGATCGTGCCCGGCGTCATCGGGTTCCTGCTGTCGCTGACCGGGCAGGGGGCGGTGCTGCTGAACACGGCGGTGTTCGGCGCGGCGCTGAGCTACGTGCTGATGATGGTGAGCCACATCGTGCTGCGCCGCCGCGAACCGGACATGCCGCGCCCGTACCGCACCCCCGGCGGCGTCGCGACGACCGGTTTCGCGCTGGGGGTGGCCGTCCTGTCGGTGATCGCCACGTTCCTCGTCGACAGCGTCGCGGCCCTGTGCGCGCTCGGCGCGTTCGCCCTGTTCATGGCCTACTTCGCCCTCTACAGCCGTCATCACCTCGTCGCCCGGGCCCCCGACGAGGAGTTCGCGGCCCTGGCCGCGGCCGAGCGGGAGCTGCGGTGATCCGACAGATCACCCTCGGCGGGCGGGGGCACCGGTTCCCCGACGTGGCGGCGCTGCTGGCCGCGGCCACCCCGGAACGCTCCGGCGACGTGCTCGCGGGGGTCGCGGCGTCCTCGGAGCAGGAGCGGGTGGCCGCGCAGACGCTGCTGGCCGACCTGCCGCTGAGCACGTTCCTCGACGAGCAGGTGGTGCCCTACGAGGACGACGAGGTGACCCGACTGATCCTCGACACCCACGACGCGGCCGCGTTCGCGCCGGTGGCGTCGCTGACGGTCGGCGGGTTCCGCGACCACCTGCTGGCGCCCGCGACGGACACGTGCGCGCTGGCCCCGGGCCTGACCCCGGAGATGGTGGCCGCGGTCTCCAAGCTGATGCGGGTGCAGGACCTCGTCGCCGTGGCCCGCCGCACCCCCGTGGTCACGGCGTTCCGCTCCACGCTGGGGCTGCCCGGCACGATGGCCACCCGCCTGCAGCCCAACCACCCCACCGACGACCCGACAGGGGTCACCGCGAGCATCGTCGACGGCCTGCTGATGGGCTGCGGCGACGCCGTCATCGGGATCAACCCGGCCACCGACAGCCCCAACCGCACCGTCGACCTGCTGCACCTGATCGACGACGTGCGGCAGCGCTACGCGATCCCCACGCAGAGCTGCGTGCTCGCGCACGTCACCACGTCGATCGAGATCATGGGGCGCGGCGCGCCGGTCGACCTGGTGTTCCAGTCGGTCGCGGGCACCGAGGCCGCCAACACCGGCTTCGGCGTGACGCTCGGCCTGCTGCGCGAGGCCCACGACGCCGCGCTCGCACTGGGCCGCGGCACCGTGGGCACGAACTGCATGTACTTCGAGACCGGCCAGGGCAGCGCGCTGTCCGCCGACGCCCATCACGGGGTGGACCAGCAGACGCTGGAGGCCCGCGCGTACGCCGTGGCGCGGGCGTTCGACCCGCTGCTGGTCAACACCGTGGTCGGGTTCATCGGCCCCGAGTACCTCTACGACGGCAAACAGATCGCCCGCGCCGGGCTGGAGGACCACTTCTGCGGGAAGCTGCTCGGCGTGCCGATGGGCGTCGACGTCTGCTACACCAACCACGCCGAGGCCGACGCCGACGACACCGACACGCTGCTCACCCTGCTCGGCGTGGCCGGCTGCTCGTTCGTGATCTGCGTGCCCGGCGGCGACGACGTGATGCTGCACTACCAGTCGCTGTCGTTCCACGACGCGCTCTACGCCCGCCAGGTCCTCGGCCTGTCCCCCGCCCCGGAGTTCGCGGCGTGGCTGGAGCGGATGGAGCTGGTCGACGGTTCCGGGCGCGTCCGGGAGCTGGGCACCGAGTCGGCCGTCCGCGCTCTGACGGCGGGCCTGGCGTGAGCGACCCGGCCTGGTCCGATCCCGCCTGCTCCGATCCGGCCGGGTCCGATCCCCTGGCCGCCCTGCGCGCCGCCACCCGCGCCCGCGTCGCACTCGGTCGGGCGGGCGACACGCTGCCCACCGCGCGGCTGCTGGAGCTGCGCGCCGCCCACGCCGCCGCGCGCGACGCGGTGCACACCCCGCTCGACGTCGACGCGCTGGCC
>JAKDLE010000629.1 GCA_030453005.1 Pseudonocardia sp.
TGAGAGCCGTGGTCGACACCGCCACGCCGAGCACCGCGCCGAGCTGGCGCGACTCCGTGGCCAGGCTCGTCGCAAGTGCCCGCAGGGTCCCCGCGTGGGAGAGGAAGGCCCCGACACCGGCCGGGGTGAAGACCATCGGCCGGGCCAGGGTGAACACCAGCAACCCGGGCAGCAGCGCGACGACCGATCCGTACCAGGCGAGCGAGCCCACCGCGGCCAGGCCCGCGGCGGCCAGCACCCGCCCGGGCAGCACCAGCGCACGTGGCCCGTGGCGGTGGGCCAGCCCGTCCGGTGACGACCGACAGCAACGGCGTCCCCACCCCGGCCGCCGCGATCACCAGGCCGCTGCGCACCGCGTCGAGGCCGAGCCCGTGCTGCAGGTACAGCGACAGCGACAGGGTGATGCCGAACGCCGCGAGCTGGATGGCGAACAACGCCGCCAGCGACGGTCCCAGCATCGGGTCGCGGAGCAGCGCGAAGTCGAGCAGCGGGCGCGGCAGGTGCCGTTCCTGCCGGACGAACACCCCGAGCGCGAGCAGCCCGGCGGCGAGCGGCGCCACGGCGAGCGGCCCCAGGGCCCCAGGTCGGCGATCTCGACCAGCCCGACGACGAGCCCGGTGAGCCCGAACAGCAGCAGCGCGACCATACGCCAGTCGGTCGGGTGGGGCAGGGCTTTGCGGGACCCATCGATACACCGGACTGCCGCCACCGCGGAGAACGCCACGACCGGCAGGTTCGCGACGAACAGCAGCCGCCAGTCCACCGCCACCAGCGCCCCACCCGCCACCGGGCCGAGGACGAGCAGCGACGTCCCGGTGGTGCACAGCAGGCCGATGGCCCAGCCGCGCCGCTGCGGCGTCACCGCTCCCGCGGTGATGCTCAGTGCCAGCGGCACCATGACGGCGCCGCCGAGCCCCTGCACGAACCGGGCGGCCAGCAGCAGCCCGAGCGTGGGCGCCGCCGCGCAGGCCGCCGACGCCAGGCCGAACGGCGAGCGCGGTCGCCACGCTGTTCGACTCGATGCGCGACGATGCCGCGGCGCTGGTGGAGGTTTTCGACGACCACGAGCTCGCCGCGGTCGCCCAGTTCCTCCGTCGGGGCATCGACTTCTCCTACCGCCAGACCGCCCTGCTGCGGGCCCAGGACCTGAAGGAGAACCAACCATGACCGACACCGAGCAGCTCACGGCACTGTTCGAACGCCTGCTGGCGATGTGGACCGCGGGAGATGCCGAGGCCTACGGCACCTGTTTCACCGCCGACTGCGACTACGGCTCCTACGACGGCACCCGCGCGCACGGACGCGACCCGATGGTCGAGTCGCACGACGCGCTGTTCCGGGGCGTGCTCATCGGCAGCGCGCTGGTCGGCGAGATCGAGTCGATCCGGTTCCTCGGCGCGGACGTCGCGCTCGTGCACGGCTTCGCCTCCGTGCTCGTCGCCTGGAGCACCGAGCTGCCCCAGCGCCGGTTGACCCGGACCACCATCGTCGCCGTCCGCACCGACGACGGCTGGCGCATCCGGTCGATCAACAACTCTCGCGTGCGCCCGATCGGCGTGCCCGGCCCGGACGCCGTCCCGTCACGGATGGCCCGGGGCCTGGTCCGCGCCGCCGCGGCGCTCGGCGTCGGCACTGCCCGCGCCGCCCTGACCTGACACCGGCACGGCGACACCCACGGGTTCTTCCTCGGCACGGCTGCCCGGGCAGCGAAGAGCAACGACCGCGGTGGCTCCGGCCAAGGAGCGACCGTGCGGCTCGCGGTCGCCAGAACCCCGTCCCGTGTGGGCGAACGACCGCGCGTGTCCTCCGGCGACGACGCCCGCGCCGCCGCCTACGTCGAGTGCACCATCGAGCACAAGGGTCCTCTGGGGCATCGTCGTCGACTCCTCCTCGATCGTCACCGCCAGCCTCATGGCGCAACTGGTCAGTGCCGGCGAGGCGCGCCGCCTGCGGAGCATCAGCTCGCGTAGCCGGCCGGCTGGTCCGTCCGCACGGAGACATTGCGGTGTGTCGTTCTGCACACAACGATTCGTCCACCACGGTGTGTCGATCGCCTGGAGCGCGGGACAGCGGGACACTTGATCAACTGCGCGGAACGGCGCGCACGTCAACCCGTCGGCGGCGCGACGATGTGCGACGCCCAGACATGAACCGCGCGGACGATGCCCAGGAGCTGGTCGAGATCGGGCTCGTCGCCGAGATCGAGATCTTCGTATCGGTACACGACCGCGAACGGCGTGAGCATCGGAGCCTGCTCGAGCATTTCCGGGGCGGCGACGCCGTGGTCGCGGATGAGGTCGACGAGCGCGAGCAGATCGTGGGTCAGCGGGTACGGGACGCCATTGTCGGAGAGAACCGCCTTGATGGCCTTCTCGCAACATTGCTGCGCGTGGAACCCGACGATCTCGGACGGGTAGGAGCCGTGTTCGAGCATCAACTCGACCGTTCTCAGGTCGTCGCCTGCCTTCGACAGCAGCAACCGAGCGGGCGCCGGATCACGCCGCATACATCACGCGGCCTTCATGCAGCGCCTCGTACAGGACGGTGCCCCGCACGTTGCCCCGATCCTGAACCTGCTCCTCGCTGTAGACCACCACGTCCGCGAGGACCCTGAGTGGTCGCAGGGCTGCGCGCAGCCGGACCATCTCCTTCCACCGGCTCTTGACCTCGGGCAGCACCACGACGAAGTCCAGATCGCTGTCGTCACGGGCGTCGCCCCGAGCATACGAACCGAAGAGGATCACCCGCGTGGGTCGGCCGTCGGCAACGAGCAGCTGCACGGCCTCGTCGATGACCTCCGGCCTGATC
>JAKDLE010000630.1 GCA_030453005.1 Pseudonocardia sp.
GGAGGACGAGCCTTCGGATGAGGAGCCTGCGGACGGCGAGCCGGTGGGTGAGGAGCCTTCGGGTGGCGAGCCGTCGAGCGAGCCCTCCGGCGACGAGCCCGCAGGCGACGAGCCCGCAGGCGAGGAGCCGTTCGGGGAGGAGCCTGCGGGGGAGGAGCCGTCCGGGGAGGAGCCTGCGGGGGAGGAGCCCTCCGGCGAGGAGCCGGGAGACGAGCCGTCGGGGGAGGAGAGGTCCGCGGATGAGCCTGCGGACGAGGCTCCTGCGGACGAGCCCGCGGCCGACGTTCCCGCCGACGACGCCCCCGCTGCTCCGGCCCTTGACGCGTGCGGCGCACCCGACGCGACCGCGGCGTCCGCGTTCGGCTGGGGTACCCCCGCCCGCGACGACGAGTTCGACGACGCGCTCGACACCGCCGCCTGGCAGGTCTACGAGGGCACCGGCTTCGACGGCCAGGGCACCCGCACCGCCGATGCACTGAGCGTCGAGGACGGCATCCTGTCCATCACCGGCGACGCCGAGAGCGCCACCGGCGGCATGTCGTGGCAGCCCGGCCAGATGTACGGCCGCTGGGAGGCACGCGTGCGCGCATCCGCGGCCGACGAGTCCTACAACGCGCTGCTGCTGCTCTGGCCCGACGACGAGTCGGGCGCAGGCAGCGAGATCGACTTCATGGAGATGCTCGACCCCACCCGCCAGACCACCAGTGCTTTCGTCCACCACGGCGCCGACGACGCACAGGTCACCGGCGAGGTGGCCGTCGACGGCACCCGGTGGCACAACTGGGCGGTCGAGTGGACGCCGAGCGCGGTCACCACCTACGTCGACGGCGTCGAGTGGTGGCGCGTCGACGACCCGGCGCTGCTGCCCGAGGGCCCGATGCACCTCTGCGTGCAGCTCGACTGGTTCCCGATCGGGGACGAGGAGGTGCAGCCGTCCTCCATGCAGGTGGACTGGGTGCGGCAGTACGCCCTCGACCCCGAACAGGCCGAACCTGCGGACGGCCCGCCGGCCGAGGAGCCCGCGGACACCGCACCCGCTGAGGACCCCGCCGACGGCCCCGCCGACGAAACTGACGGCGGCGGCGACGAGATGAGCGGCGACGAGAAGAGCGGCAGCGAGGGTGCCGCGGCTCCCGCCTCGCCTGCGCGCCTGAGCGAGGGCGCGCCCGACGCGGCCCGCCCGGGCCTCGTCGAGCGCGCCGTGCCCGCCGCCTCGCAGGGCTGAGCTCCGCTCCCCGCGCGGTGATCGTCGGGCGCGTGCACCGACGGCCGTCTCGACGGCCCTCACCGCACGACCCCGGCGATCACCCGAGACCGGCTGTCATCCCGTCAGACGTGCTCCATCACCAGCACCGCCGCGCTCCCGGGGGCGAGGGCCTCGTAGGTGTGGGGTTGGTCGCCGGGGAACCGCGCGTAGTCGCCCGCTCCGAGCTCGACCTGCGCCCCGACCGGTCCCGCCCTCCACCGTCCGGACGTGACGACGACGTGTTCGACGGTCCCGCGGATATGGGCGTGGGCGTCGCGGGCGGCACCGGGCTCGGCCGCCATGACGTGCAGGTCGCGGCGGGCGCCGGGTGGGCAGGCCGAGAGCAGGGTCGCGGCGAACGGGGCCTGCTCCGATCGCAGGACGTGCCCCTCACCGGCGCGGATCACCTCGACCGGCGCGTCCGGCGGGTCAACGAGCCTGCTGAACGGCACCTCCAGCACCACGGCGAGCGCCCACAGCGTCTCCACGCTCGGGTTGCCCGAGCCGGACTCCAGCTGCGACAGCGTCGACTTCGCCACGCCCGCCCGGCGCGCCAGCTCGGTCAGTGAGAGCCCGTGGCGCTCCCGCTCGCGGCGCAGCGCGAACGCGATCGTCTCCAGCGGGGCGGTTCGATTCATCGGTCTCCCTGTTCGGTTTGACGAACGCTACACCGTCGTTCAGTCTAGCGGTCATGCGTTCGCTCAATCGAACAGACCTGTCCGACGACTGGCGTGACGTCCTCGCGCTCGCCTGCGCCCTCGCGGTGGTCGGGGCGTCGTTCGGGGCGCTGGCGGCGACGGCCGGGATCCCGCTGTCGATCGCCGTCGCGATGTCGGTACTGGTGTTCGCGGGCGGTTCGCAGTTCCTCGCGGTCTCCGTGGTCGCGGCGGGCGGCGCCCCGGTCGCCGCCGTCGTCGCCGGGCTGCTGATCAACGCCCGGCACCTGCCGTTCGGGCTGGCCATGGCGCCGATCGTGGGCGACCGCCTGCCCGCGCGGCTGCTCGGCGCCCACTTCCTCATCGACGAGTCCGTCGCCTTCGCCCGCGCCCGCGGGACGGGCCCACGGGCCCGGGCGACGTTCTGGATGTGTGGCGTCGCCTTCTTCGTGTTCTGGAACGCGGGCGCGCTGGTGGGGCTGCTCGGCGCGGCCGCGGTGCCCGACACCGCCGCGTTCGGGATCGACGCCGCGTTCCCGGCGGCGCTGCTCGCGCTGCTGCTCCCGGCGCTGCGAGCGGTCGACGCGCGACGGGTCGGGGTCGCGGGCGCGGCGGTCGCGGTGGCCGCCACGCCGTTCCTGCCCGCGGGACTCCCGGTGCTCGCGGGCCTGCTCGGGCTCACGGTGGCGGGGCGTGCACCCGCGACGCAGTCGTCGGAGGAGACGCCGTGACATGGCCCGCCGTGTTCGCGCTGGCCGCAGGCACCCACCTGATGCGGCTGGCCGGTCTCGTCCTGCGGGGCCGGGTGCGCGTGCCCGCCCGACTGGAGCGCCTCATCGACCTGGGCGCCACCGCCCTGCTCGTCGCACTGGTGGCGACGATCGCCCTGACCCAGGACGGCGG
>JAKDLE010000631.1 GCA_030453005.1 Pseudonocardia sp.
GGGGTCGTTCGTACTGGGGGCGGTGGTCGGCGCCGCCGCCTCGCCCGAGGTGCTGGCCCTCGTCGGCACCGGCTTCTGCGGGGCACTCACCACCTACTCGACGCTCGGCCACGAGACGGTGGCGCTCGGCAGCGGCGGACGTCGACCCGCGGCCGTGCTCAACGCGGTGGGCTCCGTGCTGGCGGGGTTGGCCGCCGCGGGAGCGGGCCTCGCCGTGGGCTCGGCGCTCGCGTTCTGACCCCGAGCCTCAAGCGAACAGGAGTTGGCTCAGCGTGTAGATCGCGAGGCCCGCCAGCGCCCCGACGACGGTGCCGTTGATGCGGATGAACTGCAGGTCGCGGCCCACCTGCAGCTCCACCTTCCGGCTCGTCTCCTCCGCGTCCCAGCGCTGCACGGTCTCGGTGATCAGCGTGGTGATCTCGTGGCGGTAGTGCCGCACGACGTACCCGGCGGCGTCGGCGAGCCAGCCGTCGACCTTGCCGCGCAGGGCGTCGTCGGAGGTGAGGCGGGCGCCCAGCGACATCAGCCCGTCCCGCACGCGCAGGCGCAGCGCGCTCGACGGATCGGCGGCGGCGTCGAGGATCAGGCCCTTGACCACGCCCCACGCCCCGCCGATGAACTTCTGCACGTCGGGGTGCGCCACGATCTGGTGCTTGATCCGCTCGGCGCGCTCGATCGTCTCCGGGTCGCGCTGCAGGTCGGCGGCGAACTCGACGAGGAACCGGTCGACGGCCAGGCGCAGCGGGTGCTCGGGATCGGTCTTGACCGCCCACGCGAACGTCTGGACCTCCAGGAACACCCGGTCGGCGATGAGGTCGTCGACGAACCGCGGCGACCACGACGGCGCCCGGTCGGCCACGACCCGGAGCACCATCTCCTGGTTGCCGACCACCCAGTCGTAGGCACGGTCGATGACCAGGTCGACGAGCCGGTGGTGCGCGCCGTCGGCCAGCACACCCTCCAGCACCGTGCCCAGCGGCGGCCCGACCGGGCGCTCCACCAGCTTGCGGACGAGGACCTGCTCGATGACCTCCTGCACGTCCTCGTCGCGCAGGACGGTGACGACGCCGCGGGCCACGGTGGCGAGCTCGGCGGTGATGCGGTCGGCGTTCGCCTCCTGGCCGATGAACGCCCCGACCCGGGAGGAGACCTCCACGCGGGCCAACTTGTCGCGCACCACGTCCTCGGCGAGGAAGTTCTCGCCGACGAAGTCGCCGAGGCTGTCACCGATCATGTCCTTCTTGGTGGGGATGATCGCGGTGTGCGGGATCGGCAGGCCGAGCGGGCGCCGGAACAGCGCCGTGACGGCGAACCAGTCGGCGAGCGCGCCCACCATCGCGGCCTCCGCGGTGGCCCGCACGTAGGCGATCCAGACCGGGCCGTCCGCGGACTCCCACCAGCGCGCCAGCAGGAAGATCACGCTCGCGGCCAGCAGCAGGCCCGTGGCCAGCGACTTCATCCGCCGCAGATCCCGCGCCTTGGTCTCGGCGTCCATCCGGCCGATGCCGAGGCCCACCTGCACGACTGGACGTGTCCGGGGCGGGGATGCCTCCGTTCGGGGGGTTTGTGAGGTGTGCACGAACCCATCTTGCCCGCAGCGACGAACACCGGGTGGTCGGTGCCCGAACGATCGGCGAAGGCCCCCGAACCGCACGTGCGGTCGGGATGGAGCGTCTCCCGGGGGCGTGTTGCCCCCACGGCCTCGGGGGACGCTTCAGTCGTCTCTCGGGTGCCGTGTCGCTGGTACTGGCCGGGGCCGATGGTGTTCCACCGGCCCCGGCCAAGTTCGGGGTGCGGCTGCGCGGCGAGGGGTTTCCCGCCCCTCGGGCGCCGCACCTCACCGGTGTCCCGGTGTGGTCTCCGGCGCGGCTCGACGAGCTGCGGCAGCGGAGGCCGGATCCGGGTCCGGTTCGCGGTCCCCGCCTAGAACCGCATCCCGACCGCGGCGGCAGCGGCGGGCCGCTGGGCGCCCGGATGCCCCCCTCGGTCGGCCCGCTCCCGAACGCTCGCGATCGCGGCGGGGACGACCAGCTCAGCGGACGGCACGCGGTAGCCGGTCTGGGCCGGACCCACCCGCCAGTGCACCCATCCGTCGGGCACCTGAGACGGCGGTGCGAGGACCGTGGCGCCCGCGGAGTGCAGCACCACGCCCTCGGTGTCGCGCAGGTCGGCGGGCAGGACCGCGCCCGGCGTCATCGGGTACCACCACGAGCCGGTCGGTGTGCCCGCCACCGGGGCGACGACGTCGGCGGCGCGCAGACGGGCGCACACACCGCGGCCGACCGCGGCGGGCACCTCGAGTACGTCGAGAGCGGAACCGGTGACGAGGAGCAGCGCGGTGGGCGACTCCTCGATCACGGGCCAGCCGTGGACGGCGAACTCCCGCGCTGCCGCGCGCAGCTCCGCACGGTGAACCGTGCGGTAACCGTCCCATCCGCTGTTACGGCCCGGCATGGTCTCAACCCCCTGCGTCGATGTCCTGATGTGAGTCTCAACACCGAGCATGGCCCTGGGGGGACGCCCTGCGCAGGCCCGAGCGTCGACCGTGCCGGGCGTCGAGACGAGCGGAGTACGTCGCCGTCGGGCTCCCGTGACGCCCCGGTGGACGACGGGCGACCGGTCTACCGCCGAAGCCCGACGGCTACTCCGTTCAGGGGCACGACCGGTCGGCGTCCGACCGCCGTCGACCAGCGGCTGCCAGCATGAGGGCATGTATCTGGTCACCGGGAGCACCGGGTTCCTGGGGAGCGCGGTCGTCGAGCTGGCCCTGAGTCGGGGGCACGAGGTGCGGGTGGCGGTGCG
>JAKDLE010000632.1 GCA_030453005.1 Pseudonocardia sp.
CCGCCGCGATCGGATCGCTCTGGGAGGCTCGAGGCCCGAATTCGCCAGCAGGGTCGTTGTCGCTGCTGAGCCCCGCGGTGTGCGCGTTCGTGATCACCCCGATGGCCGTGACTGCGCCGGTGGGACTCAACCTGCCGAATTGTCCGACCGCTGTGGCACGCTTCCCGACATGGTGAGTGGCGGTCACGAACTACCGTGCGCGGCCACGGGCTTCCACCGTTTCCGCAGGGTGGTGCTGTGAGCAGCGCAACGGCCGCGCGCGAGCTGGGTGCCCGCGGCTCCAGGACCAGCATGGA
The DNA here is from genome assembly GCA_030453005.1 of Pseudonocardia sp. Taxonomy (GTDB): domain Bacteria; phylum Actinomycetota; class Actinomycetes; order Mycobacteriales; family Pseudonocardiaceae; genus Pseudonocardia. The sequence goes on from JAKDLE010000632.1 coordinate 297, forward strand.
CGGCGTCAGCATCGCAACTGACCTGCCGACCGCGGCTGCGGCCGTCCTTGCTGCGGTTCCGCGGTGGTGGACGGCCCGCGCCGCAGCAGCGGGGCTGTCGGGCCGTTGGCTCGACGTCGCCTACGCCGTGGACGTCCCGACACCCGTTCTTCCTGGCGTCTCCGCGTCGACAGTGGTCGAGGAACACACGTCCGGTGAGCAGTTGGGCGGCGTTTACGTATCGGCCCTGACGCCCCAAGTCCGAGCGCGGCACGGCCGGCATTACACCCCTGACGACCTGGCTGCACGGCTGTGGGCGATGACCCGGCGAGCTCTCGGGCACACCGCGACCCCGCGGCGTCTGCCGGGTTTGGTGCGCGATCCTGCCTGTGGAGCCGGCGCGCTGTTGTTGGCGCCGCTGCGTGAGCATCTGGTCGCGCTGCGCCGGACCGACCCGCAGATGATCCTCACGAACGTGTCGTCGGCGATCGAGGGCGTGGACGCCGACCCCGCCGCGGTATGGCTGGCCAACGTCGTCCTCGCGGCCGAGTTGCTACCGATCCTCGCCGAGGTTCCCGAGGTAGGTAGGCGTCCACTTCCGGTCCTCGCGTCGGTCGGCGACGGCCTCGCCCCGCCGAGCAGGCCCGCACGGGCGGTCGTGATGAACCCGCCCTACGGCCGCGTGCGGTTGGACCCCGTCGAGCGGGAACGGTTCGCCGCGTTCCTCTACGGACACGCCAACCTCTACGGGTTGTTCCTCGCCGCCGGCCTGCAGTCGCTCGACGATCACGGGGTTCTCTCTGCGCTGGTTCCGACGTCGTTCACCGCCGGGCGCTACTTCTCCAACCTGCGCCGGGCCCTCGCCGAGACTGCGCCGTTGCGCGAGGTCACGTTCGTGGCCGAGCGCGGCGGGGTGTTCACCGGGGTTCTGCAAGAGACCTGCCTCGCCACGTTCACGCGCACCAAGCCCCGCAAGACCGGGGTCTCAACCTCTAACGGCCACCTGACGCAGGTCGCGAATGTGATCTCACCCCGGGGCTCGGGACCGTGGCTGCTCCCGCGCCGATCCGACGACGCCCACGTGGCCGCCGCGGCCGGTGTGATGCCGCTGAACCTGTCGAGCGCGGGGTGGCGGGTGTCCACCGGCCCTCTCGTGTGGAACCGGCGTCGAGCGGACCTGCACGCAGAGCCGGGCACCGCCCGGCTCCCGGTGTTGTGGGCCGCAGACATCGATGGCGGGCACCTGCACCGCGACCGGGCCCGCGGACTGATGCGGTACCTGCAGACCGGCACCGACGCGGACCGAGCCGTGATGACGCTGTCCGAGCCTGCCGTCGTCGTGCAGCGCACCACCGCACCCGAGCAAACCCGGCGGATCGTCGCCGTCGAGCTGACCGTCGACGACCTCACCGAGTGGGGCGGCGCGCTCGTGGTGGAGAACCACGTCAACGTGATCCGTCCGACGACTCCTACCCCGGCCCTGTCGCGGTCTACCCTCGCCCGGGTGCTGGCCACCCCCACGATGGACCGGCTCATGCGGTGCCTGGCCGGTTCAGTCGCCGTGAGCGCCTACGAGCTGGAATCCTTGCCGCTCCCCGGGGCTGAGGTCCTCTCCATCTGGGAGACGCTGACGGTTGACGCGCTGAACACCGCCGTCGCTTCCGCCTACCACCCGGAGCCGATGTGACGCTGCGCCCGCTCCCGTCGCGGGAAGAGGTTCACGTGCGACTGCGGTTGCTGTTCCCGCCCGATGCGTTCGACACGGTCACCTCCAACCCGCTCGCGGCAGCCGCCACCGCGGCCATGCTCTACGTCGGTGCCGTGGTCCCTGATGGTGCCCCGTCCTCCGCCGACTCGACGTGGGCCCGACCCTCGGTGTGTCTGTGGCTCTCCGACGCCGCCTACGCTCACGCGACCGAGCAGGAGCGCTCAGCGTGGCTGGCCGCGGCTTTGCGCAACCGCCGCAAGGTCGCCGAGCTGCTCACGTCCTGGGGCGAGCCGTTCGAACCGTGGTACGCCGACAACACCCGCGAGACCCTGCGCGATGAGACGTTCCCGCGGTGGCTCGACTTCGGCGCGATGCGCTACCGCGAGGGAGTGAGAACCACCAGCAGCCAACCGCGGTGGGCCCTGGCCGAATCGTTCGCCGACCTGTTCGACCCCCGACTCACCGCAGACGCCCTCGCCGCGGCGATCGAGTCGTGGCGCGAGGACCACCTCAACCCTGGTGATCTGATCAAGGTTCGGAGCGCCCGCAACCGCGACCGCAAGCAGTACGCCGTCACCGTGAACCTACCCGGCGGGGACGTGCGAACGCTCGAACCGGGCGAAGCGTCGCTGATATTGAAGGGCGTCGTCGAGGAGTGGGCGCCGGCCCGGCTTGGCGATCCGGTCGTCCTCACGATCTCCGAGCCCGGGAAGAAGCTCGTCGTCGCCGACAACGAGACCCTCACAGCGGCTGGGCTCAGCATCAACGTGTCCCTGCTGCTGTGCGACGCGCTGCTGGTCGACCTCGCCACGAAGCC
>JAKDLE010000633.1 GCA_030453005.1 Pseudonocardia sp.
CTGGCGGTGGCGGCGCTCGGGGTGCTGGCGGTGCTGCTGGGCCTGCTGTTGTTCGGCAACCTCAACCGCAACCTCGTGTACTACCTCACCCCGGACGAGGCGCTCGCCCAGCAGGCGGACTACCCGGACGGACGCCGGTTCCAGCTCGGCGGGCTCGTCGTCGACGGCAGCGTGGCGACCACCCCGGAGGGCGTCTCGTTCACCGTCATCTCCGACGTCGGGCCCGCGGGCGTCGAGGTCCCGGTGACGTTCGAAGGGGCTCCGGCCCAGCTGTTCGGTTCCGGCATCGGGGTCGTCCTGGAGGGTTCCTGGCGGGCGGGGACGTTCACCTCGGACACCATGAAGGTCAAGCACGACGAGAACTACGGGCCCGCCGAGGAGGCCACGTCGTGACGACCCTGGTGCCGGGTGCCGGGTGGGCGGGCGCGATGCTCGGCCTGGCCGGCTCGATCGTGCTCGGCGTGCTCGGCCTGCGCGCGCAGCGGCACCCCGACGCCGTACGCCACCGGCAGTTGCAGGCCGCCGTGTGGTGCATGCTCGGCGGCGCGGTGCTCGCCATGGCCGCGCTCGAGGTGGCGCTGCTGACCGACAACTTCGCGATGTCGTATGTGGCCGAGACCCACTCCCGGGCCACCCCGCTGCTGTTCACCGTCACCAGCGCCTGGGCCGCGCTCGACGGCAGCCTGGTGCTGTGGGCACTGGTGCTCGCCGGCTACACCGCGGTGGTCGCGCGCGGGGTGCCCGACACCTCCGACCGCCTCGGCACCGGCGCGCTGGGGCTGCTGGGCCTGGTCGCGGCGTTCTTCTTCGCGCTGATCCTGCTGGCCGCGAACCCGTTCGAGATCCTCGCGAACCCCCCCGCGGACGGGCCAGGGCCCAACCCGATCCTGGCCGACAACTTCCTCATCGCCCTGCACCCGCCGATGCTCTACCTCGGCTACGTCGGGTTCACGGTGCCGTTCGCGTTCGCGATGTCGGCGCTGCTGCTGCGCGAGGGCGGCGTCGACTGGCTGCGCCGCACCCGACGGGCCAACCTGGTGGCCTGGAGCTTCCTCACCGGTGGGCTGGTGCTCGGCGCCTGGTGGTCCTACGAGGTGCTCGGCTGGGGCGGCTACTGGGCGTGGGACCCGGTGGAGAACGCCGCACTGATCCCGTGGCTGGTCGCCACCGCCTTCATCCACTCCTCGGTCGTCCAGGTCCGGCGCGGGATGCTGCAGGCCTGGAACTTCGTACTGGTCCTCGCCACGTTCGCGCTGACCCTCCTGGGCACCTTCCTCACCCGCTCGTCGGTCGTGGTGTCGGTGCACAGCTTCAGCCAGTCCCCGATCGGACCGGCGCTGCTGGCGTTCTTCGGCATCGTCGTCGTCTTCGGGTTCACCCTGATCGTGCTGCGCGCCGAGCGCGTCGCGTCGTTGTCGCGGCCGGAGTCGCTGGCCAGCCGCGAAGGCATGTTCCTCGTCAACAACCTGCTGCTGAGCCTGTTCGCGTTCGTCGTACTGCTCGGCACCACCTACCCGATCCTCGTCGAGGCCCTGACCGGGCAACAGGTGTCGGTCGGGCGGCCGTTCTTCGACCGGATGGCGGTGCCACTGGGCTTCGCGTTGCTGCTCGCGATGGGCGTCGGCCCGGTCACCCCGTACCGGCGGGCGACCCTGACGGTGCTGTGGGAGCGGCTGCGGATCCCGCTGCTGGCCACCGCCGCCGCGTCGGTGGCCGTCGTGGCCGTCGGCGTCCGTTCCCCAGGGGTGGTCGGGATCGTCGGCATCGCCGCCGGGATCGCCGCGTCCACGGTGCGTCAGCTGCTGGTCACCGCGCCAGCCCGCACTCCGGCCGGGCTGCTGCGGCTGGTCCGCGGGCAGCGCGGCTACTGGGGCGGGCAGCTGGCGCACCTGGGGGTCGCGCTGACCGCGGTGGTCATCGCGGTGTCCGGCGGGCTCGCCGAGCGCACGACGGTCACCCTGGACCGCGGCGAGTCCGCCGACTTCGCCGGGTACTCGGTGACCTTCGAGGTCAGCGAGCGCCACCAGCAACCCGACCGGCTCGTCACCGACGCGCACATCGTGTTTCGCGCGGGCGGCGAGGTGGTCCGGGTCGCGGAACCGCGGCTCAACTCCTTCCCCGGCCGGCCCCAGGCCGTCGGCACCCCGTCGGTCTGGTCCACCCCGGCGCAGGACATCTACGTCGCGCTCGGCGCGCTGTCCCCGGAGCAGGTGACACTGAACCTGTTCCGCTATCCGTTCATGGTGTGGCTGTGGGTGGCCGGGGCGCTGGTCGCAGCCGGTGGCTTCTGGGCCCTCGGCGGGCGGCGGCGCCGTCCCGACCCGGCGGTGGAGTCGCGCGAGGAGCTCCGGACGGAGTTGGGCAGCGATGTCTGACCGGAGGGCGCGTACCCGCACGTCCGTCGCCCTCGCCGTTCTGACGCTCACGCTGTTCACGATCACGGTGGTGGCGCTGCTCACCTCGGCCCGACCGGCCCCCGACCGGGCCCAGGATCTCGCGGAGGCCCTGCGGTGCCCGGTCTGTCAGAGCGTCTCGATCGCCGACTCCCCCTCGGAGCAGGCGGTCGCCATGCGGCAGGTCGTCGCCGAGCAGGTGGCTCAGGGCCGCAGCGATGCCGAGATCGTCGCGTTCTTCCAGGCACGCTACGGCGACTGGGTGCTGCTCGACCCGCCGACGCGGGGCGTCACGCTGGCACTGTGGCTGGTGCCGCCGGCCGCCGCGGTGCTGGGCGCCGTGTTGGTGGCGACCCCGGGCCCGGCCCCGGCCCCCCCCCGGGCCCGCCGGGGCCCGG
>JAKDLE010000634.1 GCA_030453005.1 Pseudonocardia sp.
GGCGATGACGTCGAGGGTGGCGAGCGCGGCGGCGCTGGACACGGCGTTGCCGCCGTAGGTGCCGCCCTGCGAACCCGGCAGCGCCTTGGCCATGATCGCCTCCGGGGCCGCGATCGCCGACAGCGGGAAGCCCGAGGCCAGGCCCTTGGCCGTGATCAGGATGTCCGGGGTGACGCCCTCGGCGTGCTGGTGGCCCCAGAACCTGCCCGTGCGCCCGAACCCGGTCTGCACCTCGTCGGCGATCAGCAGGATGCCGTGTGCGTCGGCGCGTTCGCGCAGCCCGGCGAGGAACGCGGGCGGCGTGGGCACGTAGCCGCCCTCGCCGAGCACCGGCTCGATGAGGAACGCGGCGACGTCACGCGCGGGAGCGGCCGTCACGAGCAGCCGGTCGAGCTCGTTGAGGCAGAACGCGACCGCCTGCTCCTCACTCCAGCCGTAGCGGAACGCGTACGGGAACGGCGCGAACGCGACACCGCCCATCATCGGGCCGATGCCCGCGCGGATCTTCGCGCCGGACGTGGTGAGCGCCGCGGCGCCCATCGTGCGGCCGTGGAAGCCCCCGTCGAACGCGACGATCGTGGAGCGGCCGGTGGCGTGGCGGGCCAGCCGCACCGACGCCTCGACGGCCTCGCTGCCGGAGTTGAGAAAGAACACGCGGTCCATCCCCTCGGGCAGCACGTCGCCGAGGCGCTCGGTCAGACGCAGCAGCGGCTGGTGCATGACCGTCGTGTACTGGCCGTGGATGAGCGTCGCCACCTGCTCCTGCGCCGCCGCGACCACCCGCGGGTGACAGTGCCCGGTGCTGGTGACGCCGATGCCCGCGGTGAAGTCGAGATGGCGGCGACCGTCGGTGTCGTGCAGGTAGACGCCCTCACCGCGCGCGGCCTGCACGGGGGTCGCCTGCTGGAGGACGGGGGACAGCCGAGCCATGAGCACTCCCTGGTTGTCAGATTGTCGACAACAGAGGAAAGCACACGGGCCCTGGCGGGGCAAGCCGTCCCGCGCCGAAGGCCGTCAGGAACCGAGATTGGCACCGAGCACCGGCGCGAGCGCCTCGGGGGGCCACCTCGTGGGTCTGGCCGTCCACGAGCTGGCAGCGTGCGTCGGGCACCGCCGCCGCGATGGCCGCCACCGCGCCCTGGAACCACAGCGGGGACTCGGCCCCGCCGAGGAGCAGCGTCGGCACCGTGATCGTCGCGAACCGGTCGACGGGCACCCCGCCGTCGCCGGTCAGCGCGAGGTCGTAGGGCGGGGTGTGCACGAGCGCCGCCAGCGGCGGCCACCACGGCTCGCCCTCGATCCCGGCGAGCACCTCGGCCGGCATCCCCGCCTCGGCCATGAAACCGCTTGGCCGCGTCGCCGGGCCTTCCCTGCTCGACCAGCGCGGTGACCTCCTCCCGCATAGCGGCCCCTGCACCGGCATGATCGCGGGAACCGGGACATTCCCGCCACGGGTGGCGCTCATGTCCCGATGCTGGCGATCATCGAATCGCCGGCGGCCGAACCGGACCCCACGCCGGCCGGACCGGTGCCGAGTGAGGACGCGGTGTGCCGGTCAGGCGGGGCGGGAGTCGGCGGAGCCCGGCGGCGCGACCGCGACGGGGGCGAGGATGCGGTCCACCGCGTCGGACATGTGGGCTTCCAGGACCGCGGTCAGGCGGTCCCGGTCCCCCTCGCGCACGGCGTCGCGCAGCTCGCGGTGCTCGGCGACCAGACCCTCGGCCGGGGGGGCGGTCTGCTGCAGCGCGGCGAGGCACATGCGGGTCTCGACGAGCAGCGCGTCGGCCATCCGCCGCAGCCGCGGGCTGCCCGAGGCGGCGACGAGCTCGGTGTGGAACTCGTGGTCGGCGTCGGCGATGGCCGCCGGGTCGCCCGCCGCCGCGGCGGCCTCCATCGCCGCGAGCACGGCCGTCAACCGCGCCGCGGCGACCGCACGGTCCCCGTCGAGCAGCAGGAGCCCCGCGGCCCGTTCGACGGAGGCGCGCGCGTGGTAGATGTCGCGGACGTCGGCGGCGTCGAGGTCACGGACGAACAGGCCCCGATGTCGCTCGCTGCGGAGCAGTCCCTCCGCGACGAGGCGCTGCATGGCCTCCCGCAGCGGCCCGCGGCTCACCCCGAGTCGGGCAGCCAGCTCCACCTCGCCGAGCTGAGTGCCCGGCGGGAACGTGCCCCGCATGATCGCGGTACGGATACGGTCGGCGACGAGCGCCGCGGTGGAGCGGCGTTCGACCGGCTCGACGTCGCTGAGGTCCATGGCACCTCCTAGTGAGAGAAGAGCGTGCCCAGGCCCGACCGCGGTTCGTGGACTCCGGCGAGCCGCAGGCCCTGCCAGATACTCACCTGGTTGGCGGTGAGCACCGGCTTGCCGACGCGCGCGTCGAGGGCGTCGAGCAGGTCGACGGTGTGCAGCGCGGTGTCGGGCAGCAGCAGCGCCTGCGCGTCGGCGTGGTCAGCCTGCGCTTCATCCATCACGGCCGCGGCGAACTCCAGCACGTCGGCGGCGGGCAGCGTGCCCACCTCGGCCGCGGTGATGATGCCGCGCGCCGAGAGCCACACGACGGTGACGCCCGCCCGGGCGAGGAACGCGACGAACCGCTCGGCGACGTCGTCGGGGTAGGTGGCGCCCACCGCGACGCGCGTGACCCCGAGGTGGGCGCACGCGTCGGCGAACGCGAACGACGTGCTCGACGCCGGCACCCCCGCGGCCTTCCCGAGCGCCTCGACCTGGGCGGTCGCCCCGTCCCAGCCGAACACGAAGCTGCCGCTCGTGCAGGCCCAGACGATAGAGTCC
>JAKDLE010000635.1 GCA_030453005.1 Pseudonocardia sp.
CAAGACGCCCTACTGCGCTCGCGGGCGAGGTCTGACCGAATTCGCCAGCAGGGTCACCGCGCCGGACGCCCGGCGCTGACCAGCGACCCCGACGACATCCGTCGGCTCGTACCCGCGGTCGGGATCCAGCGGGTCTGACTCACGCACCTCACCGGTCCTCGGTAATGAGTCGCGCTTCGCCTGCCGCTGCCGCACCAGGCCCGGCACCACCAGCCGGTGGCGACATCGAGGTGGGTGATGGGCTCGTCGAGCAGCAGCAACGGCGCATCCCGGGCCAGGGCCGAACCGTGCCCGTTGCCGCGGGCCGCTGGCCCGGTCGGTTGACCTGCGCCAGGCTGGGCTCGACCGGTTGGCCGGTTGTAGGAGGTGCACGTGGTCAGTGAGGAGCCCACCGCCCGCGGGGAGCAGGACCTGCGCGACCGGGGCCGCGAGGCCTACCGGCGGCGGACGTGGTCCGAGGCCTACGAGTTGATGTCCGCGGCGGACCGGCGGTCGCCGTTGGAGCCCGCGGATCTCGAGTTGCTCGCGACGGCGGCGTACCTGCTCGGCCGGGACGAGGACGGCGCCGAGTTGTTGACGCGTGCGTTCCGCCAGTGCAGCGAGGGCGATCCGGCGCGAGCGGCCCGGTGTGCGTTCTGGTTGGCCTTCCATCTGCTGAACTCCGGGGAGCTGGCCCGCGGTGGCGGCTGGGTCGCCAAGGCCCGCCGGTTGTTCGACGACGGCCGGCACGACGTCGTGGAGCAGGGGTACCTGCTCTACGCGGTCGCGCTGCGAGCGATCTTCGAGGGCGACGACGCGACCGCGTGCGCCACGTTCGACCAGGCCGCGGACGTCGGCGATCGTTTCCACGAGCCGGACCTGGTGGCCCTGGCCCGGGTCGGCCAGGGCCGGGCGTTGATCCGGCTGGGAGAGCCCGGGCAGGGCATGGCGTTGCTCGACGAGGCCATGGTCGCGGTCACGGCGGGCGAGGTGGCTGCGCTCGTCGCCGGGGACGTGTACTGCACCGTGATCGAGGGCTGCCAGGAGACCTTCGACCTGCGCCGGGCGCAGGAATGGACCGCGGCATTGGCCCATTGGTGCGCGTCGCAGCCGGACCTGAACCTGTTCCGTGGTCAGTGTCTGCTGCACCGCGCCGAGATCATGCGGTTGCACGGGGCCTGGTCGGACGCCATGGACGAGGCCCGGCGGGCGGGCGAACGGTTCCTCCGGGGGCCCGGCCACCCGGCGATCGGCGTGGCGTTCTACCAGCGGGCGGAGCTACACCGGCTGCGCGGCGAGTTCGTACAGGCCGAACAGATGTACCGGCAGGCCAACCAGGCGGGCCGCCTGCCGCAGCCCGGGCTGGCGTTGATGCGACTGGCCCAGGGCGACGTCGCCGCCGCGCAGGCAGCGATCCGCCGCGTCCTGGACGAGGCCGACGACCGCGTCAGCCGGGCCACCCTGCTACCCGCCCACGTCGAGATCATGCTGGCCGCCGGTGACCTGGTGGCGGCGCGGATCGGCGCCGACCAGCTGTCGCAGATCGCGGCCGAGCTCGGCGCCCCGTTGCTGCGCGCGATGGGCGCGCACGCGACGGGCGCCGTCCTGCTCGCCGAGGGCGACGGGCGAGCCGCCGTGGAGGCATTGCGTCGGGGATGGACGGTCTGGCACGAGCTCGACGCGCCGTACGAGGCCGCGCGCGCCCGGGTGTTACTGGCACATGCCTGTCGGGAGCTCGGCGACCAGGAGGGCGGAGCCATGGAGCTGGACGCGGCACGCGCGGTGTTCGAGCAGCTCGGGGCGGTGCCCGACGTGATACGGGTGGAGACGCTGATCCGCGGGGCGGCCACCAGGACGGCGGGCAGCCTCACCGGTCGGGAGATCCAGGTGCTCCGCCTGGTCGCGACGGGTATGGCCAACCGGGCGATCGCCGCCGAGCTGTTCCTCAGCGAGAAGACCGTCGCCCGGCACCTGAGCAACATCTTCACCAAGCTGGGCCTGTCGTCACGGTCCGCGGCGACGGCGTACGCCTACGAACACGATCTCGTACACGAGATCACCCATCTCCCCACATGGGTGGTTCGCCCGACGCGGCCAGGAGGGCGGGCTCCCTAACGTCGCAACCGGACTGATCCAGGTCACAGGAGGCGGCGATGAACGGTATGTCAGACGTGCGGGACCGAGCGCGGGAGCAGCTGCTCGCCGGTCTCCCGATCAGCGAGCGACGGTTGCGGCCTGCGGGCGTGCCCACCGCGGTCCTGGAGGGCGGCGACGGCCCGCCGATGGTGCTGCTGCACGGCCCGGGCGAGTTCGCCGCGGCGTGGCTACCGGTGCTCGCGGACCTGGCCCGAACCCACCACGTGATCATCCCCGACCTGCCCGGCCACGGCGCCTCCGGGGCGCCGGACGGCCCACTGGACGCCGATCGGGTGCTCGACTGGCTCGGGGAGCTGATGGAGCACACCTGCCCGTCACCGCCGGTACTGGTCGGGCGGGTCATCGGCGGCGCCATCGGGGCCCGGTTCGCCGTCGACCACCCCGGCAGCCTGGCCCGCCTGGTGCTCGTGGACACCCTCGGACTGGCGCCGTTCGAGCCCGCACCGAGGTTCGGTCTCGCGTTGCATCGCTTCCTCGCGCACCCGACCGCAGGCACCTACGACCGCTTCATGGAGTTCTGCACGTTCGACCTGGACCGGGTCCGCGAGCGGCTCGGTCCGCGGTGGGCGGCGTATGCCGCCTACGCGGTCGAGCTGGCCGCCACACCCGGCGTGCAGGCCGCGATGGGGGCTCTGATCGGGCAGTTCGC
>JAKDLE010000636.1 GCA_030453005.1 Pseudonocardia sp.
GGAGCGGTCGACACGGGGACGACCGCGCCAACCTCGACCTGCTGCTCGGGCAGCTCGGCGACGTCCCCGACGACCGGCGCGGCGCCGCGTTCGTCTGCGCCGCGGCGGTGGTGGTGCCCGGAGGCGCGGAGACGGTGGTGCACGGCGAGTGGGTCGGCGTGATCGTGCGCGAGCCGCGCGGGCACAACGGCTTCGGCTACGACCCGATCTTCGTGCCGGAGGGGGAGGAACGCACCTCCGCCGAGCTCAGCGCGCAGGAGAAGGACGCGGCCTCGCACCGCTCCCGCGCCCTGGCCGCGTTGCTCCCGCACCTGCAGGCCCTGGTCGCCTAACTCGCGTCGTCCTCGACGCTCTCCTCGGCGAGGACGCGACGGGCCACCCCGAACGCCGAGTTCGCCGCGGGCACCCCGCAGTAGATCGCCGTCTGCATCAGCACCTCGACGATCTCCTCGTGGGTCAGGCCGTTGCGCAGGGCGGCGCGCAGGTGCAGCTCCAGCTCGGCGAGGTGGCCGTGTGCGACGAGCGCCGTGAGCGTGACGGCGCTGCGCATCCGCCGGTCCAGTCCCGGGCGGGTCCAGATGTGGCCCCAGGCGTACTTGGTGATCATCTCCTGGAACGCGGCGGTGGTGCCGTCGGCGCGGGCCAGCGCGGCGTCGACGTAGGAGGGGCCGAGGACCTCGCGACGCACGGCGAGGCCGTCGGGGTCGAGGTTCAGCGGGGCGGGCTCGGGGGTGCTCACCTACGGCACGGTAGCGACCGGTCGGGATGGTCATGAACGTCAGTGCGGCCATCCCCAGCGGCACCATCACCAGCACCGCCGGGGGACCGTGGGTGACAGGCAGGCGACCGCGGGATGACGGCTCGGGGGAGGGGCGCCCGGCGCGACCCCGACGCCGGTACCGTCGACGCGGTGACCGGGCGGCGAGTGCTCATCGGCCTGGCCGCGGTGGTCGCCGCGGTCGCCGTGGTGCTCCTCGTCCGCGCGGTCGGGGTGCCCGACGTGCGCGGGGCGGTGGCGGCGTCCGGGATCTGGGCGCCGGTGCTGTTCGTCCTGCTCACCGGGGCGGTCACGGTGGCGCCGGTGCCGCGCACCGTGTTCACGGTGGCGGCGGGGGTGCTGTTCGGCTCGGCGGCGGGGGTGCTGCTCGCCGTCGCAGGCACCGTGCTGGCTGCGGCGGTCTCGTTCTGGCTGGTCCGACTCGTGGGTGCGCGGTTCGTGGCACGCCACGCGCACCGGCGCGGCGTGGCGTGGCTGCGAGCCCGGCTGGACCGGCGCGGGCTGCTCGCGGTGCTGTCGCTGAGGCTGGTCCCGATGGTGCCGTTCTTCGCGCTCAACTACGCCGCGGGCCTCTCGGGCGTGCGGTTCGGGCCCTACGTGCTGGGCACGCTGATCGGGATCCTGCCCGGCACCGTGGCGGTGGTGGTGCTCGGCGACGCAGCCACCGGGGGTTCCCCGCACCCGGCCCTGCTCGCGGTGTCGGTCGTGTGCGGGCTGCTCGGGCTCGGCGGTGCGGCGCTGGCCGCCGGTCGTCCGGTGCATCGCGCGGTAGCGCAGGAGAGTGGCTCCGGGCAGCCGGGATAGGTGCTGGGACGCGTGACTAGCTGTGCCGGCGGCGGGATTTGAACCCGCACTGTCTCGGTTCTAGGCCGAGTGCCTCTGCCATTGGGCTACGCCGGCCCCCTTCGCCGCCCGCACCAGGTGTCGGTGAGGGCGTGGCAGTTCGGGCATAGGATACGGAGGTTCTCCAGCCGGTTGTCGGTGTGGTCACCGTTGATGTGATCGAGTGCGAGTGGCAGTGGCTGTCCGCGCCACTCAGCGAGGCCGCATTCTTCGCATCGTGGGGGCTTCAAGCCGGCTGCGATGAGCCGTTTGCGCAGTCGACCATTGGGTCGGTACGTCGAGTTCTCAACCAGGATCGTCTCAAGTGGTATGACGCGCCGCCCCGCGAGGTTCTTGCCCTTCGCCCAGCCCTGGCCGGTGAAGTGTGAGGTGTCGAGGCTCAGTCGCCGGATGTGGCCGACGATGTGCCGGTGGATGCCGCCGCTCGGGTTGTAACCGAGGGAGCGGCACACGGCGCTGAGTGACACGTTCGCAGAGACCGCGGTGGCGAGGTCCTCGTCTCGCCAACTCAGACCCTTGCGAGGCGAAGCCGCAGAAGCGCACGGTAGATGCGAGGCGTCGAGTCCGAGCCGGACGATGTGGGCCCGCATCACGTCGTACTTCCCCGCCCGCAATCCGAGGCGTTGATGCACCTCGCTCAGGGTACGGCTGGCCGCGACGGCCGCGGCGAGTTGTTCGTCGGTCCAACTCCGAGGGCGGGGCACCTCTCCAGCATATCGAACTCATGTTCGAGCAGCTAGATCTTGAGGTCCTTGCGCAGCTTTGCGACGTGCCCGGTGGCACGCACGTTGTACTGCGCCACCTCCACCCTCCCGTCGGCGCCGACGACGAACGTCGAGCGGATGACGCCGGTGACCGTCTTGCCGTACATCGTCTTCTCCCCGAACGCCCCCCAGGCCGTGAGCACCTCCTTGTCGACGTCGGAGAGCAGCGGGAACGTCAGGCCCTCCTGGTCGCGGAACGCCGCGAGCTTCGCGGGCTTGTCCGGGGAGACGCCGAGCACGTCGAGACCGGCGTCACCGAGCTCGGTGAGGCTGTCGCGGAAGTCGCAGGCCTCCTTCGTGCAGCCGGGGGTGGCGGCGGCGGGGTAGAAGTAGACGACGACGCGGCGGCCGCGGTAGTCGGCCAGCGAGACGGGCCTGCCGTCGGCGTCGGGGAGGGTTA
>JAKDLE010000637.1 GCA_030453005.1 Pseudonocardia sp.
AGAGCCTGGTCCTGACCGAGCTTGGCACCCGCAGGGTCTCCGACCTGTCCGGTGGGCAGCGCCGCCGCCTCGACGTCGCGATGGGCTTGGTGCACGCACCGTCGCTGCTGTTCCTCGACGAGCCCTCCACCGGCCTGGACCCGCACAACCGCGCGAACCTGTGGCAGCACATCGCGGCGATGCGAGCCGCCCACCACATGACGATCGTGCTCACCACCCACTACCTCGACGAGGCCGACGCGATGGCCGAGCGCGTCGTGGTCGTCGACCACGGGCGGGTGATCGCCGACGACAGCCCCGACGCGCTCAAGGCCCGCCTCGCCGGCGACCGGATCACCCTCACCGCCGCCGACCCCGCCGCGCCCGCCCGGCTCCTCGCCCGCGTCCTGGGCGCCGGTGCGGTCGCGGTGGATGGGGTGAGGGGGACCGCAGGGGTCGCCGACGGGCCCGGCGCGCTGCCCGAGCTGCTGGGCGCCGCCCGCGACACCGGTGTCGGCATCCGCACAGCGCAGCTCGACCGGCCCACCCTCGACGACGTCTTCCTCGCCCTCACCGGACGCAGCCTGCGTGAGAGCACCGCCACCGACCCGACCGAGACCGAGCAGAAGGACGCAGCATGAGCACCCTGACCCAACCCGGCACCGCGAGCCCGGCCACGGTCGCGACATCCCCGATCTCCCGCAACGCGCTCTCCGGACTGGTGCGGGACACCGGGATCGTGATGGTCCGCGAGTTGCGACCTGTGCTGCGCGACCCGTTCTCGTTGGTCTTCAGCCTGGTGCAGCCGCTGGTGTTCCTCGCCCTGTTCGGTCCGCTGCTGGCCGGTTCCCTCGGCGGGGCCGACGTCCTGGGCGGCAACGTGTGGCAGTGGTTCGTGCCGGCGATCCTCGTGATGTCGACGCTGTTCGGAACCGCGACCACCGGCTCGAACCTGCTCTATGAATTCCAGACCGGCGCACACGAGCGGATGCTCGTCACACCCCTGTCCCGCCCCTCGCTGCTGATCGGGCGCTCCCTCAAGGAGCTCGTCCCCCTCGCCGGGCAGGCCATCGTCCTGATCGCCGTCATGATCCCCTTCGGGTTCCAGCTCCACGCCCTCGGCGCACTGGTCGGCCTGGCCCTGCTCGCAGTGCTCGGCATCGGCCTCGGTGCCCTCAGCAACGCGCTGGCCACCGTCGTCCGCAAGCAGGACTGGATGTTCTGGGTCGTGCACCAGACAGTGATCTTCCCGTTGATGATCCTCTCCGGGATGCTCCTCCCACTGGAGACCGGCCCGGGCTGGATGCAGGCCGCCGCGACGGTCAATCCGCTGGCCTACGTCGTCGACGCCGAGCGCGCCCTGTTCGCCGGCGACCTCACCGCCCCCGCCGTCGCCGGCGGGTGGCTCGCCGCCCTGCTCACCGCCGCCGGCGGCCTCGTGCTCGGCGTGCGCGTCATGAACCGCAGCGCCGACTGACCCCGCAAGGTCACCCCCGCAACGAGAGGACCCCGATCATGACCATCCTCGTCACCGGCGCCACCGGCACCGTCGGCCGCCACCTCGTCACCCAGCTCACCGAGGCCGGGCACCCGGTCCGCGCGCTGACCCGCAACCCCGCGGCAGCGAAGCTCCCCGCCGGCGTGGACGTCGTCGCCGGCGACCTCACCGACCCCTCGACGCTGGCCGCGATGTTCGACGGGGTCAGCGCCGTGCACCTGATCACCTTCGGCGGTGCCGACGACGCGCCGCTGACCACCGGGCCGGCGATCGTCGCGCTCGCCCACGCCGCCGGGGTCCGGCGGATGAGCGTGCTCGGCGGCTGGGAGCAGAGCTCGGTCCAGGAGGCGCTGCACACCGCCGGTGTCGGCTTCACCGCGCTCGCCCCCGTCGAGTTCATGGGCAACGCCCTGGAATGGGCGGGCGCCGTCCGCACCGACGACGCGGTGCGCTCGCTCGCGAACTGGCCCAGCGCGGTCGTGCACGAGGCCGACATCGCCGCGGTCGCCGCGGTCGCGCTCACCGAGGACGGACACGCCGGGCGCAGCTACCCGCGCACCGGCCCGCAGGCGCTGACCGGCGCCGAGCGGGCACGACTACTCGGCGAGGCCCGCGGGTGTCCCGTCGCGTTCGAGCAGCTCACCGTCGACCAGGAACGTGAGCGGCTGCGCTCCTACGGCTACCCCGAGGACTACGTCGAGTTCGGCATCGAGCTGGCGACCAGCCCACCGCCGCAGGCCGGGGTGGTGCTGCCCACCGTCGAACAGGTCACCGGCCGCCCCGCCCGCACCTTCGCGCGATGGGCCGCCGAGCACGCCGACGCCTTCCGGAACACCCGATGACGACCCGGGCCCGCCCCGAGACGGCCGCGCGGCCGAGCACCGTCCTGAGCCGGCGCGCGCTGAACCGGGGCGACCCTGGCCCGGCAGCTCCGGGCTTCGCCCAGCTCGGCCTCGCCCGTCTCGAGCTCTACGTCGAACCGTTGGAACGCAGGCTCATGGAAGGCGGCGGAACGCGTGGGCTTCCAGCGCGAGGGCCTGATGCGCAGCTGGGAGCTCGTGGGCGACCAGCGCCGCGACATGTACATGTACTCGCTGCTGCTGGGCGATCCGCGATGACCGTCAGCCGCCCGCCGTCCCGCAGACAGATCCGACTTGCGAGACGGTCGCCTGACTATCCAGTGCGGAAACCGTGCTGATGCACGGGTGCGGTGGATCCGACGATACGGAGGCGACTCACGATGACGGCTCGTCAAGGTCGATCCGTATCGTCAGCGGGGTGGTGGCGA
>JAKDLE010000638.1 GCA_030453005.1 Pseudonocardia sp.
CATCGGCGCATACTGCCAACGACTTATGATGACAACTAACGACTCGGGACACTAGCTCTACACCGACGATCTCGACGGCCTGCGCGAGCACCTGCGCGCCCACGGGGCGCACCCGAGCGGGATCGCCGACGGATCGCCGGGCCCCCGCCGGGAGTTGCGCATCGACGACCCCGACGGCTACTGCCTCATGGTCGCCGAACGCGAATGACTACCGGAACACCACGGTCTTGTTGCCGTGCACCAGGATCCGGTCCTCCAGGTGCCAGCGCAGGCCGCGGGAGAGCACCATGCGCTCGATGTCGCGGCCACGGCGCACCATGTCGGCGGTGGTGTCGCCGTGGTCGACGCGGATCACGTCCTGCTCGATGATCGGACCCGCGTCGAGGTTCTCGGTGACGTAGTGGCAGGTGGCGCCGATGAGCTTCACGCCCCGCGCGTGCGCCTGGTGGTACGGGCGCGCGCCGATGAACGACGGCAGGAAGCTGTGGTGGATGTTCAGCGCGCGCCCGTACCACTCCCGGCACAGCTCGGCGGGCAGGATCTGCATGAACCGCGCGAGCACGACGACGTCGGGGTCACCGACGATGCCGCGCAGCTCGTCGAACGCGATGTCCTTGGGCTCACCGGGTCCGGGGAACCGGACGTGGTGGAACGGCACCCCGTGGGCGCGCACGATGTCACCGAGCGTCTCGTGGTTGCCGACCACCGCGTCGAGCCGCACGGGGAGCTCCCGGGCGGCCACCCGGCCGAGCAGGTCGTGCAGGCAGTGCGGTTCCCTGCTGACCAGCAGCACGGCGCGCTTGAGCTCACCGGTGTCGGTGACCTTCCAGGTCGCCTCCCCACCGAGGTCGGCCGCGACGGCCGCGAACCGTGCGCGCAGCTCGTCGACGTCGAAGCTCAGCGAGTCGGCCCGCACGACCTGGCGGGTGAAGAACCAGCCGGTCGCCGGATCGGAGTGGCCCGGCTCCTCGGAGTGGCCCGGCTCCTCGGAGTGGTAGGCCGCCTCGACGATCCAGCCGCCCGCCTCGGCCAGGAACCCGGCGATCCGGGCGACGATCCCCGTGGTGTCGGGGCAGCTGAGGGTGAGCACGTAACGCCGCTCTGCGCTGGGGTCCACAGCCGGCATGCTGCCACCCCCGAGGTCAGGCCTTCCGCCGCGCCAGCCAATCCAGCGTGAACGCGGTCTCGGCGGTGAGCAGCTGCTGCACCTGGTCGGCGATCACGGCCTCGATCTTCGAGCCGAGGAACGGCACCTTGACGGTGACATCGGCGCGCACGATGAGCTCGCTGCCCGCGGCGGTGTCGGCCAGCCGCAGCGTGCCGACCGCGGTCGCGGGGGTGCCCGGGATCCGCACGTCGACATCACCGGCGTAGCTCCCGGCGCCGTCCGAGCACAGCGACTCGGTGCGCTCGATGACCAGGTTGCCCGACACCAGCGAGCTGACGATCGAGGGCAGTGCGGCCTCGTCGACGCCGTGCCGGATGCGGTAGCGCCCGCCCGTGTCGTCGACCGAGTGCTCCAGCAGCCGGGCGCCGGGCCCGCCGCGCTGGTCGAGCCGGGCCCGCAGGTACTCCTCGTCGAGCATCACCGCGGCGACGTCGTCGGCGGCGAAATGCGACGACGACCGGTAGTCGATCTGACGTGACATGGGCGGAGGCTACCGTTGGGCCCCGTGTCCGCACTCGACCTGGCGCCGTTGACCACCCTGCGACTCGGTGGACCGGCGCGTCGTCTCGTGGAGGCGGCCGACGCCGTGGCGGTGGTCGAGGCCGTCCGCGGCGCCGACGTCGCCGGGGAGCCGTTGCTGCTGCTCGGCGGCGGCTCCAACGTGGTGGTCGACGACGGCGGCTGGCCCGGCACGGTCGTGCGCGTCGCCAGCTCCGGGCGCCGCGTCGAGCGCCGGGCCGACGGCTCGGTCCTGCTCACCGTGGAGGCAGGCGAGGACTGGGACGCCGTCGTGGCGGCCACCGTCGCCGACGGGCTCGGCGGGCTGGAGTGCCTCTCGGGCATCCCGGGGCGCACGGGGGCCACCCCGGTGCAGAACGTCGGGGCGTACGGCGTGGAGGTCGCCGACCTGCTCGTCGACGTCGACCTGTACGACCGTCGCGCGGGCGCCGTCCGCGAGCACGTGCCCGCCGCGGGGCTGGGCCTGGGCTACCGCACCAGCACCCTGAAGGGCCGGGCCGACGCGGTGGTGCTGCGGGTGCGCTTCGCGCTGCCCGGCGACGACGCGAGCGCGCCGATCCGGTACCCGGAGCTGGCGCGGGCGCTCGACGTGCCGCCCGGCGACCGGGTACCCGCCGCGGCGGCGCGCGAGGCGGTGCTGGACCTGCGCCGCGGCAAGGGCATGGTGCTCGACGCCGCCGACCACGACACCTGGAGCGCGGGCTCGTTCTTCACCAACCCGGTCGTCCCGGAGCCCGACGCGCCCGCCGACGCGCCGCGCTGGCCGGTCGGCGGGCTGGTCAAGGTGCCCGCGGCGTGGTTGATCCAGCACGCGGGGTTCGCGCGCGGGCACGCCGGGCCGGGGGGACGCGTCGCGCTGTCGGGCAAGCACGTACTCGCTCTGACCAACCGCGGCGACGGCACCGCAGCCGACCTGCTCGCCCTGGCCAGGGAGATCCGCGACGGGGTGCGGGCCGCGTTCGGCGTGGAGCTCGTCCCGGAGCCCGTGCTCGTCGGCTGCCGGTGGTGACGGGCGTTGCCGTTTCGCCGGACGGCGCCTGCGGGTAGACCGGCGCATGACCTCACGTGCCGA
>JAKDLE010000639.1 GCA_030453005.1 Pseudonocardia sp.
TCCCAGGACGCCACCCGCGAACACGATCGTCCCGACGGCACGCGGCCGGTGCACAGGCGATGCGCTCCAGCCGCGGCGCAATCAGCTCGACGTCAGACGACGCACCAGCCGGTGCACGATCCAGCCCTGCATCGGTGGCGACGGCGAACGCCTCCGGTCCTCCCCGGGATACGCCACACCGTCGACGCTGATCGACCAGTCGCCGTTGCGAGCGTCTTCGTGGCGGCGGTGCCGGGTGCAAGTCTTCACACAGAGCGGTTCGCCGTTGGGTCGGTGCGCTGTTGCGGTGACGTCGACGACGATGATCGCGCCGTCGCCCAGCACGGTCTCTGCGTAGTGCAGGCCAGCTGGGTGGGCGCCAGTGTGCCGGCAGATCTCGACGAGCAGGCCACGAGCGGCGTTGTGGGCGCCGAGCATGCCGACGGCGCCGCGCAGCGGGATGTTGCTGGCTACGTCGGCGGGCAGCAGGTAGCTGCGGCTCCAGTCGTAGGGGGTGAAGCAGCCCCGGGACATCGCCGGTCCTCCTCTCGGTGAAGAACCGGGTGGGGCCGTCTCGGCGGCCCCACCCGGTCCTACGTCAGGTGGAGGTTGTCTCCTCGGCGGCCGACATGACGGCGTCGGTGTCGTCGACGACCGCGCGGTCATCGACGCTGTCCCCAGCGTCGCGAGCCGCCTCGCCGCTGGTGGTGGTGTCGGCCGGCTGGGATGGCGTGGCATCGTTGTCGGTGAGGACGAGTTGTTCGACCGGGGACAGGGGGTAGCCCCAGTCCCGCAGCGCGGTGAAGTAGGCGCGGTTGTCCCGGGTCGGGTTGCGCCAGGTCTGGCGGCCGGTGGCGTCCTCGGCCGCGCCGAGGAGCACCGCGAGGATCAGCTGCGTGGCCCGGGCCGAGGTGGCTGTCGCGGTGAAGGCCTCGATCGGGTTCGGACTCCCGGCGTATACGTTCCCGGTCGGGGTGAGGCCGAGCAGCTCGCACGCCGTGGGGTGGCCCGATTCCATCGCCCGGCGCAGATCGTGCCCGCCACGGGCGAGAGTCGTCGCGATGAAGGGCAAGGCGTCGCGCGGAGCGGCACGGCGGGCGAGGAACCCGCGCATCCAGTCACGGCGTACGGACGTGGCGGAGGCCCAGTCCCGATTGTTCGCGATGACCCGGCGCCGTTCGCACTTGGCCTGCTCGGCGGCGTGGGCGAGCTCGCGTGCGACCTCGCCGTCGCCCCCGCCGCCGCTGTCGTCGGTCGGCGTGACACGGCCCCACCGGGCGACGTGGCCGTGCTCGTCGGGAGCGGTGCACCAGTGGACGACCTTGACCTGGGGCTGGCGGTCCCAGCTGCGGTGTACCTCGACCGTGGCCGCGTGGCCGGGACACCCGCTGTGCGTGGTGGGGTCGAGCTCGGTTCCGCTGGGGGTCTGCGCGTCGAGCCGCAGCCCGCTGATCTGCGCCGCGCCGCCGGTGTCCTCCGGATCGAGGACCCGCACGCCCCGGTTGGTCAGCTCGGCGACGGTGTCGGCGACCTGGCGGGCGTCGGCGCGCTGGTCACGCAGCCGCTGCGCGACGTGCGCGAACTGGGCGGGCTCCTTGGCCGCGGTCACGGTCAGCGCCTTGACCGCTTCGACGTCCGGGCCGTCCGGCCCGTCGAACTCAGCGATGACCGCGACCTGATCCAAGGTGAGGTCGTAGCGCTCCATCGCCGCAGCGGCGATCTCGCTGCGCGCGACCGCGGTGGTCTGCTTCACCCGGGCGTTCGGGACGTGGGTGCGCCGAGCGATCTGCCCCGCGGTCAACCCGAGGTCGAGCAGCTGCTGATGCGCCCGGACCTCGTCGGTCTCGTGGGTGGCGGCGCGATGATGATTCTCCTCGAGCTGATCAACGATCCGGTCGATCACCTCTCCCCGGTCCTCGGCGTCCGGGTCCTCACCGGGCCGGCCGGACTCGACCAGCACCGGGACAGTAGGGCGGCCGGTCTCGACCGCGGCTAGGGTGCGGCGCTTGCCCTTGCGCACCACCAGCACGCCGTTGTCGTCACGGCGGACGATGATCGGTTCTCGGACACCGCGGTCGGTGATCGAGCGCAGGAACGGGCGGTCCAGCACCACGTCGCGGCGCACGTTCGCGCCGATCACCAGAGTGCGTGGATCGACACGCAGCAGCTCGCCGACCGGCTCACTGTCCTGGCCGATGGTCGCATCGACGTCCGGACGCGGTGGTGCGTCATCGGTCTCGGAACCGGAAGTGGCGGCGGCATCGGCGGTGGGGACGGCAGCGTGCGGTCGCTCGTCGGGTCGCGTGATGGTGGAGACGGTGTCTCCGGGGTTGGCGGTGAGGGTCACGGCTGGCTCCTGGAAGGGTTGGCCGGAGCGGGACTCCGGCGGTTCGGGCGCCCCGGTGCCGGGCGCACTCGTCCGGGCAGCGCCGTCCGCGGCGGGCGGGGGTTCCGGCTGCGCCACTCGGGGTGGACCGGCGGCAGCCAGCGGTGGGCGGCACGGGTCGGTTGTGCGACGGCTCACCCCGATGGCGTCGGCCGGGTTCATCGCAATGGCCGCGGGCGGTGATGCCAGAGTGCGGCGCCGCGCACACCCCGGGCGCCTCGCCGACCGCAGATGCCCCCTGACCCAGAGCGGGCCCGTGATCAACCCTCGGCGTCACCAGCGTCGGCCTCGCCCCACGCACCGACTTGGTCGTGAGGTTGCACGCGCCGCTGTGCCTGAGAGACTGTTTCGTAACCGTGTGATCGCGGAGCGTAATGCTGCGACCTCGACGGC